>JBJEAY010000145.1:0-3058 GCA_051869575.1 Prevotella sp.
AGATAGATGTGGTTTATCAGGGTTGCGACCCAATATTTGCGAAGGAAATCTCGGATGAGGTGAAGCAAGATGTTAGCAAGCGTCATAATCTGCCTGAGAGATTTCTGCTATACGTAGGCAGCATTGAGGAGAGGAAGAATCTCTTGCTTGTAGTTAAGGCGGTGGCGATGTTGCACAAGAAAGGCGAAGATATAAATCTTGTGGCAGTAGGCCGTCGCACTCCTTATCTTAACGAAATTGTCGATTATGCAAAGTCAAATGGCATATCCCATTTGTTGCATATCCGTCATGGTGTAAATTACAATGATTTGCCTGTATTCTATACATTGGCAACAGCATTTGTCTATCCGTCTCGTATAGAAGGCTTTGGCATACCACTGCTCGAAGCAATCACAAGCGGATTGCCGGCAATTGGCTGCACTGGCTCATGTCTTGAAGAGGCGGGAGGACCGTCTTCACTCTATGTTAATCCCGATGATGTAGATGAAATGGCAGATGCTATTCATTCCGTGTTTATTGATTTATCTCTAAGAAATAACATGATAGCTAAAGGCAAGGAATATGCCCGAATGTTTGATATTGCCAAACTAACCAAAGATTTATTCGATGTATATATGAAGGTTACAACAATATAAATCTTACCATCGAATGATTTAGGACCATTCTCCAAACAATACCTAGACCTTCCATGAAGCTCGTTTCACACAAAGCCACACGAAAGGTCTTTAAGTTTGTATAAATAATGCTACATATTAAAATTGGAATCCAAGTGCAATTCTTGCACTACCACCATTTAGATCGTCTTCTTCTGGATGTCCGTTCCAATCATTCCCTTCCTCACTATTACTCCCCAAACACAGATTTGGCGGAATTGACAACGCATATTCCGCCAGAAATAATAAATATTGTTATAATTTGGCGGTTTTCGGCATATATATTCCGCCAAATTGATTATTATTCGTATCTTTGTGGCAAAATTATGACAGAATATTATGATAACCCTAAATGAACTGATGAAGCCATAATTACACTATTCCCTTGCGCCTCTTGATTTCATCCAGATCGCCCATATCCACACGCCCGGTTTCGGCATCATAGCGGATGTTGTATTCCTCGTGGGTGCGCTTCCAGCGGTTATGTGTCCAGAGATAGTAGGGAGGTTGGCGTCGCAATGACTTCTCAAGCATACTGAAATACATTCGCGTCAGTTCAAACTCGGGCATCTCAGAGGCATGCTCTGCCATCAAAACAAAGCGAGCCACATAATATCCACGACGCTCACGTCGCACGTCAATGTAATAGACATCCGAATCAAATTTGCGGGAAATGCGCTCGACACCGGTAAACACGGGTGTATCGTGATGCAAGAAGTCAAGCCACAGGTGGATATTGTTCCACATTGGCACCTGATCGGCTATGAATCCTATTATCCACTGTTTCTTCTGTCTGCGTACATTAACAATCTTGCGCAATGTCTCTGCCATGGGAATCGACACGGATCCCATACGTCCACGTAGTTTAAGGAACACATTGTCCATCGCCTCATTCTCGAGTTTGTGATATATCTGTCCGAAGAACACCTTGTCGTGATAATCTTCGAAATGCACCGGTATTGACGACACCCATTCCCAATTGCAATAATGCCCAAGGAACAGCGACACATTGCGCCCCTCGTCGAAGCTCTGCTTTACCCTCTCGACATTCTCAAATCTCATCCTGCGCATGAGATGTTCCTTGCGTATGGAGAGCAATTTGAGCGTCTCCACGAAATAGTCGCAAAACCAATGATAATACTCCCTCTCTATCTTTCTTCGCTCATCATCGCTCATTTCGGGGAAGCACTCTGCCAAATGCCTGCGCACCAACTTCTTGCGGTAGCCCCACAATCGGTAAGCTATAAGATAGAGGAAATCACTCACGCCATAGAGCACCCAAAACGGGAGTAATGACATGAGATACCATATCGAGAGCAGGACGTAATAGAGAGTTTTCTTCATAATCTTCGTGACGTGCTGGTTACTTAATCAATGATGTAAGCGGACTGCGCACTCCCTTATATCCCTTGAGAAATGCCTTGGCAGAACCGAACTTCAGGAACATGTCGAGACGCACGGGGATATGGTTGGCATCGTCGGTGACGTAGAAGCGGATAATCTCTTTATTATGACCGTCCTCACGCTCGATGAACGAGAAGACGAGACAGCGGAACTTCTTCTTCGTGCCCTCAATCTCAAACTCGTCCTTGCCCTGATATTTTATCCAGGAATTGCTCAATCGCTTTGCGTCGCTGATGGGCAAAGGGATATTGTCGCCCACCTTAAACTTTGAGGCATCGAAGTTGCGCGCCCTCATGAAGATACTCATCATGTCATACACGCAATCCTTATAAGCCGACTCCTTCCATTTGTGCTCGCCAGTGTGCTCTATGCGATGCTGCTTCAGTTGGCAGTTGCCATTGGGATATGAGTACCACATCTCGTCAACATAATATCTGTCGCCCTCGCGCGCACCCTTGCGGAAATACAGAGGCGAGAGCTCCATGTCGGTATATGAGAGGAGCGTGTCACGAAGCATGAAGAGCTTGTCGTATTTCTCTGCACTTCGGGTCACAAGACTTGAGCGATAGGCCTCCTTGCCCTTATAGCGCGACTTGGTAGTGCTCATGGATGCCGTTCCCACCTTCACCCACACAAACTTCCAGTTGAAGTAGAGGTCGTAGGTAAGAAACTCTCCCGAACTGAATGCGGTATTCTCTATCCCACATTGCGCCTTGGCCTGGGATGTCATTCCCAATAGAGCCACAAGCAATATTGCAAAAATCTTTCTGTTCATAAGCTTAAAATCATTAAATGATTACTTGGTGACAGATGTCCTCACCTCCGACGGTATCTTGTCGAAAGGAATGCCCAACTGCTCAGCCCTTGTCTTGTTGCGGTTCTTCAGCTGTTTCTCCTTCTCGGGCTTCTGCTTGGTTATCTCCAATGGTTTCTGACGGTCGAGCCTTGCTTGGGTGAGATTCCATTCGGTGGTGATGTCCCAATTGGCTTTTATCTCTATC
>JBJEAY010000146.1:0-3057 GCA_051869575.1 Prevotella sp.
CATCGTTGTCGATGTATGTGGTGTTGTCTCCCACAACCACCTTCTTCAGATAGAACATGTCATAGAGGGCGGCATAGTCGATTGACTTCACGCTCTTGGGCAAGATGACGGTCTCGAGGTTGTCGAGATTCCACAGCATCCACTGCGGCACAACGTCGTTGTCATACACATACTGGTTGACACCCTTGAGAGTGTAGTATATCGGATTCTCGTCCTTGCGGATGTCGGCATTGTAGAGGTCGAGATATGACATACGGGATGTGGCCACACGCTGGTTCCAGTCGAAGTCGCGACCGCCGAGCATACGTATCAGCGCGATGTCCTTGCCTCCGATAGGTCCGTTGATCTTCAGACCCTGTATCTTGGTGAAGTCACCGCTGATGGAGTGGATATAGCGGGCGTCGTCGGGTTCCATCACGATGGTGAATCCGAGTGAGTCGGCAAGGGTGTTCGGCTCGGTGAGCGTAACTTCGGTCACCTCCACGTTCTTCTGTCTCCATCCCTGGATATGGTCGGCATACTGCGGCCATGCCTCGCGGAACGTGTCCTCCATGCCCTCGTTCACCTTGATGATGAAGTTGTAGGGCAGGTCGGCGAAGGCGTCGGCAGCGAGTTCGGGCACACTGTCGTTAAGTGCCCAGATGGTCTCAAGCGACTTACATCCAGAGAATGCCTTCTGCGTGATTTCCTCCACACCGATTGGCAGTGCCACTTCCTCAAGCGACGACATGCCCGAGAGCGAGTTGTCGCCAAGTCGCTTCACTCCGGCATACATCAGTTCGTCGAAGGTCTTGACGTCGGTACTGTCGTTTACATAGCCTTCAATATCCTGAAGCACAGCGAGGTCAACAGGCGAGAAGACATGCTTTGCCTTCATGGCATCGAAGACGATGTCATCCTTGAAGTTGGTCGTAACGGTATCGGTGCGGGTATAGTAAGCTACACTTCCGTTGAATGCATCATGCATTCTATTCTTAGTGATAATCGTCCTGATGTTGCCCACGTCTGAACGCCATGCCTTCTCATGGGTGTTGGGCACTTTGTCGCCGAGCATCACGAGCACCTGTAGCGGAGTCTCGTAAGTGACGAATTTCTCTATGTTCTCAACATCCTCTCCCACCACGAGCGTCCTAAGGTTGGAGCACTTGTAAGCCGAATATTTCTTTATCTTCTTAGCCGACTTTGGCAATATGAGCGTGCGCAACTGGTCGAGATAGCAGAACATATAGGTATCCACACTGTTGTCCTCCTGCACATAGTCGTTGGCACCCCAGTAGTTGTATATATGGTCGCTCTTCTGGATGTTCGCCTCATAGAGGTCGAGGTATTTCAGTCGGCCGGCGGGATCCACCTCACAGTCGTTCACATTGCGACCACCCATATGGCGAAGCAATCCGATGTCCTTGCCGTTTATTGGGCCATAAATGCGCAGTGAGTCATACTGCGAGTAGTTGCCCTTAATCGTCAGGTTGTCATAGTCATATTCCAGACCCAATGCCTGGTCGAGCGTACCTGCTGTCTCCAGATGCACCTCCTTCAGTGTGCATGCCGTGTTCAGGCTGTTGATATGGTCGGCCACGTCAGCCCACTTCTGCTTATAGTCGCCAACGACGCTGTCGGGAACAAATATGATATAGTCTGAGGGCAGGTCGCCGAATACTTCCTTGGCATTGATGTCAATAGGTTCTGACTTGGTGAAGGCAATCTTGTTGATGCCCGCCCCTACGAATGCCCCTTCCCGGATGCTCTTAATGCTGTCGGGGATGACGAGCTGTCGGAGGTTCTTGCAATCTTTGAATGCGTTGGTCTCAATCACCTCTGTAATCTTAGGCAGGGCGATGCTTTGCATCTCGGTGCAGCCCTCGAACATTCCCTCATAAACCGTCTTGAGTCCGCACGCACTGAGGGCACAGAATTCATCGAACGAGGTGAAGTCCTGTCCACGGAAGAGGTCTTTCACGTCGGCAGGGTCTTGTATCTTCGTAGCGTCGATATGCTCCCACCAGTCTGTAGATAGTGGTGAGGTGTGCGGATAGCTCTTGGCATAGAAGATGTTGTAGATCTTCGGGTCGCGCGGTTCGAAGAAGGCGGGCACAAACTTATCCTTGTATTTCGCCCATGTGCTGTCTTGCAGGAAGGCTTTCTCCATGTCGTACGGCATCTTCAGTCGAAGGTTTTCGCAACCGTCAAATACACCTTTGCCCAGGCGGATGGAGTCGGGAGAGATGGCTTGTGTTTTGTTTCTGCCATCAGTCACCTGATAGAGGAGGTTGAAGTCCTGAAGGTTCTTGCAGTTGGCAAAGGCCGAGTCGCAGAGGGTCACACTGAAATCATAGTGAACATCGCCACCATGAGAATAGCAATCCTGAATATCTACACGCTTCAAGAGGATGTTGCCCTTGAATGCATCGGGCAATACGTAGTCAAGCTTATAGGCGTAAGTCTCGCCGATGTCGCAGATAAGAGCAGCAAAACCGTCGTTCTTCTTCAGTTCGTAGTCGTTGCCACTCTTGATGTTGAGGTGATATACATTACCGTTCTTCTGAGTGATTTTCTGCAGGGTGTTGTTCTGGAAGGCATAAGTGTAGTCGCTGCTCCATACAGTCCAGTCGGTGGGCACCTCAATCTTCTCAGCCACAAACTGGTTCTTGTATTTTCCCCAGTATGGGTCGTCGAGGAAGTCCTGGAGTACATCCTCACCCACGATAATCTTCAGTTTCGTGGTGTCGCAACCGGCGAAAAGGTCCTTGCCCATCAGCAGGAAGTTGTCGGGAGTGAGAGCCACCTTGCGGCTCGTCTGGTTGTTCTGCATGATGAGGTTCACTGTGCGCAGGTTGTCACAACCATAGAAGCAAGAGTCGGGCAATGAGAGCACCATCGGCTGGAGCGACTTGCCGCTATATACGTCGGCAAACTCGATGCTTTCAAGGTCCTTCTTGTTGCGGAAGGCATCCTTTGCCATTGCCACCGTGCGATAGTAATAGGTCTGACCGATGTCGTTGTATATCCTTGCGTTCTTCACGTCGTCAGCCACCTTGCTGATATACATGTGATAGA
>JBJEAY010000147.1:0-3027 GCA_051869575.1 Prevotella sp.
TGCCTCACTGGCAAAAAACATCTCTCCAGTTAGGGAAATTTTTTTAGCCAGTTAGGCAACATTTTTTATATTGGATATTGAAGGTTGAATATTGAATTGCTACGCGTGGTTATCTTGCGCAGCGATTCAACCTACAGCCTTCAACCTTTACTTGATAATATCGGCGATTTGGTACCGCTTGTAGCGGTGTTTTGGTACCGCTGATTCACGCTGTCGGATTTTTCATAGCGGTTAAGTGGTACCGCTCCAAACACTGTTCTTTGACATGATGGCTCAGCAGCGTGTGTAGCGGATGTGTGGTACCGATTGTCTGTCTGCTTGGCAGCAACGATAAACAGGTCTTTATTGTCCCGACAAAAGTCTTGCACGGATGCTTATATTAGTATTGGGATGGAACGTATGTGTCCATTCGTATCTAATGTAAAACGTCTAAACACAAGATTTATGTTAAGACAAAGAGAAATCATCAGCTTGCTCAATCAGGGGCAGTCACAGAATGCAATCTGTTCACTAGTCCATTGCAGCAAGCGAAGTGTCTCGGAGGTAAGCAAGGCTGTACGGGACACAGGCAAGAGCTGCGGCGAACTGCTTGCGCTCTCCGACAGCGAGTTACTCTCCGTCCTTTCACCACAAGGGGCATCACAGGTGGAGGATCCCCGCAAGGCTGAGCTTGAACGGCTCATGCCGGAGGTGGTGCGCCTGCTCGGGGGCAGGCATGCCACCATGCAGTTCGTCCACGAGACCTTCTACAAGAAGAAGTGCCCTGACGGCTACGGCTACACCCAGTTCAAGCTGCACGTCACAAAGTACCGCGAGTCGCATGACTACTCGTATCACAACAACTACGAGCCTGGAGAGCAGATGCAGATAGACTTTGCGGGCGATGCCCTCTACCTCACCGACCGCAGGACGGGCAAGCCGCAGAAGCTCGTGGTGCTGGTATGCGTGATGCCCTACAGCAACCTGCCCTTCATGATGGCGATGCCCAAGGCCACGACCGAGTGGTTCTTCCACGGCCTGAACAAGGCTCTCGAGTTTATGGGTGCATTGCCAAAGGAGGCAAAGAGCGACAACATGAAGCAGTGGGTTGCCAAGTCCGAGCGATACAGCCTTACCCTGTCAGACGGAACTGTTGAATGGGCCACCTATTACGGCATCGAGCCTACGGCGTGCAGGGTGCGCCAGCCTCGCGACAAGGGACCAGTGGAGAGTGCCGTCAATCACCTTTATCACTACGTCTATGCCCGCATCGAGAACGACACCTTCCATGAGCTGGACGACATCAACAGCCGCATCTGGGAACTTTTGGACGAGTACTGCTCCCTGCCATACAGGGGCAGCAGCCGGTGGGAGATATTTGAGAGGTACGAGCTTCCGAACATGCGCCCCCTGCCGCAGGAGATGTACCGCTTCCGTATGCGCAAGGAGGTGAAGCTTGGCTCGTCGTATCACGTCTGCGTTGGCTCAGAGCGACACTTCTACAGTGTGCCTTGCAAGTATGTCGGGCAGACGGTCAAGGTCATGTGGGACGTGACAGCTGTCGAGATTTATGCGGACGGCAAACTCGTATGGACACACGACCGCAAGTATGACAAATACGGATATACCACCGTTAAGGAGCACATGCCGGAATCTCACCTTGCATACGAGCACAACCGCTCCCAGAATGCGGCAACGCTGATTGACCGCGCGCAGCGTGTCGGCCCGTTTACCAGGTGGGCGGTGGAGGACATACTCCAACACACCACCTTCCCCCAGCAGGCTTACGGCACGTGCAACGGAGTGCTGTCACTTGGAAAGACTTACGGTTACGACCGTCTTGAATCGGCTGCCGCCCTGATGAAGGCCGAGGCAGGCAAGGCCGCATACAGGCTGCTTGCGAACATCCTGAGGAACAACAGGGACAAGGCTGCTGTCAACACCATCATATCAACGACTCCCCAGAACGACAACGTGCGTGGCGCATCTGCATACAGGGGCATTGTTTCATCCAAAGACAGGCAGGAACCATGAGCATGCAGACAACTATGACCCAACTCAAGGAACTGGGTCTCCTTGGGATGGCAGAGGCCTTTGAAGCCATGATGATATTGCCAATGCAGAAACGCCCTGGACTCGAAAGGGCCGTAGAGAAAATGGTGCAGACAGAAATATGTGCCAGGGACAGGAAACTCACTGAAAGACTATTGAAGGCTGCCAAACTCAGATACAAGGTTTTCATCGAGAACATAACATGCTCCACAGAGCGCAATCTGACGGAAGACATGCTTGCCGAGGTTGCTGACTGCAACTTCGTGCGCAGGGGCGACAACCTGCTCATTACAGGTCTGACAGGGTGCGGGAAGTCCTATCTCGCCTGCGCCCTTGGCTATCAGGCATGCACTCTAGGGCTGTCAACCCTTTATCTCAGCATGAACCATTTTGCCGATGAACTGTCAAAGGCGCGTCTTGAAGGCACATATCAGAAACTCATAAGGAGGCTTGAAAAGAAAGACCTTGTCATACTTGATGACTTCGGGTTGCAGCCTCTTACTGCGGAAGCACGAATTGCCTTGCTTACAATGCTTGAGGACAGGTACGAGAAGAAGTCTGTCATCATCACTTCGCAGTTGCCGCTGGAGAGATGGTATGACTACATTGCAGAACCAACACTTGCCGATGCCATTATGGACAGGCTGGTAAACTCTTCAGAGCATATAGAACTCAAGGGAGAAACTCTGCGGCATAAAAGAAGGGGCAAGTAAGACTGCTTGAACAACTCGATATCTTAGGGTGCCTTGCGGTACCAAACGCACGGCACCCTTTGGCAGCGTGTATATCGGAATTTTGGTACCGGTACCATCTGACCGATATGAGCGGTACCACGCTTCCGCTCCGCGCGGTACCAACTGGCCGCTACAGCGGTACCATTTGAGCGATATTCTCAATTACTGAAGCAGATTCTGAAAAAGAAGTTATACTTATTAATAGTCCATCTACATATACCAACGCTGGATTAGCAGCTATTGTTCCTCCTCAAACAATTCC
>JBJEAY010000148.1:0-3024 GCA_051869575.1 Prevotella sp.
AATAGTTATCGGATTCTTGATAGGATGGGAAACTTACCTAATATCACACCTTTACAAGGAATTTCCCCCTACGGATTGGATGAAGTGTCTCATTCTTTATCTGCCAATTCCTATCTCTGCAGGATTGCTTTGGGCTTTTATCTATTAGATGAATCGTGCTCAACGACAGTTGGTTCGTATTGCAGAGAGAATTCATATCATAAGGTATAAGAATGCCCTTATCAGCACATCAATGAATTTATATTCCGATGGATTGAAGAATGAAGACCATGTAGCAAAACTAATTGATGGAATAATGAAGTCGAGAGATGACTCTTGCGATAAGTCTATCGTTACAGACAAAGATGAACAAATCTTGCCAAGTCTGCCATTGGACAAAATTATTGAATTAACAAAAGCCATCACTGGCAAATAGTGTTATGACTGAAGAAACAAGAAAAAAGTTTGTCTTTTGGCTGAGTATGTATCCCGACAGCTCCCATCCTTTGGATGAAGAACGGTTTTACGACTTCGTAAGGGAGTCATGCATAAGAAAGGATGAGATAAGCGAATCGGATATCATTTCTGCCTTAAATGATATACAACAAGAATGGAGCAAGGAAAAGATTGAGGGGTTTGCCGACCAGTATGTAATCCTAATAGAACAGCTGCGAGGGTTCTATGACTTCATTATCCATAACAAACAAGTAGAAACAACTAAAGAGCATGAATACGTTGCAAAGTCTATCGATGATTTCGCCACTGCCATGTTCGACTTGAACTATCATGAGGTGTATGAAATGGTGCAGGCACTTGAAGGAAATAGTGATGTCCTGAATTTCTTCTCTGTCAAGGACAATGAAGATTATCGAACAGTAGTATATACCGTTGCTGACATAGCCTTTACCTTCCCAATATCCGATGTCAGAAAGAACGTCGCATGGGTAGAGAACAATCTTATGGGAGGTGAAGACGCAGAAGGTTGGTATGCATTTCAATATGCTATGGAAAGGAGCAAGGACGAATAGAACAGCGCTTTGTAACTTGATTAATATGCAGGACACTATACTGAAAAATATGCAAAAACTTTGCCTTTACTTTAATATCCCTTCCCGATACAGGGAGGAGATATATACCCGGATTGACGGGACGTATGATTGCGAGTGGTATTTTGAGAATACGGACGAGAATATCAAACCGTTCGATATATCACGACTGAAAAAAGTCGGGATGTTGAATACACGGAAACTTGGAGGCTTCTACTGGACGAAGGGAATGGTTGGCCTGCTTAGGAAAGACTATGACTCGTTCATCATGATTGGAGCTACGCGCTGTCTGAGCCTTTACGTGTTCCTTATTCTCAAAAACTTGTTTTTCCGCAGAAAGCGTGTGCTGTTGTGGACACATGGCTATTATGGGAAAGAGTCGTGGACGGAGAATCATCTTTTCAAGCGTCCATTGTTGAGGTTGGCTGACGGTTTGCTGCTTTATGGAAACTATGCACGTGAACTGATGATGAAAGATGGATTTAATCCTGAAACCACAATGACCATTCACAACTCGTTGGCTTATACCGAGCAATTGAGGCTGCGCAATACGATGAAGCCGACGAACATCTATAAGGCTCATTTCCAAAATGAATATCCTGTGCTGGTTTTCCTTGGGCGGCTGACCAAGGTGAAGCAATTGGATATGATAGTTGATGCGCTCAAAAGGCTCAGCGACCGTGGCGAATGCTATAACCTTGTCTATGTGGGTGATGGAACGGAAAGAAGCAGCTTGGAGGAGAAGGTCAAGCGTTTGGGACTACAGCGACAGGTGTGGTTCTACGGTGCCTGTTATGATGAGGCTAAGAACGCGGAACTGGTTTATAATGCTGATGTTTGCGTGGCTCCAGGGAATATAGGACTTACGGCAATACATGCGCTGATGTTCGGATGCCCTGCCATTACACACAACGACTTCAAATGGCAAATGCCGGAGTTTGAGGCAATACATGCAGGAGTGACTGGCGATTTCTTTGAAAGGAATAACGTTAAGGATTTGGCCGACGTGATAAGCCGTTGGATAAGGAACAATGCGTCGAGACGCGAGGAGGTGCGCCAGGCTTGCTATCGGGAAACAGATGAGCAATGGAATCCTGAGTTTCAGATGGAAGTGATAGAAAAGGCAATAAATATATAATAGTGAGAAAGTATGAACAAAATAGCTCTTGTAATCCCATACTTTGGAAAGTTCAACAACTATTTTCATTTATGGATGGAATCAGCAAAACGTAATGAGACTGTAGATTTCCATATATATACAGACCAACAAGTTGAAAATATTGGAAATATTAAAGTTCATCAAACGACTCTTTCAGAAATTAGCGACTTGGCTGTAAGTAAATTGTCTAAATTTTTGAAAGATAACAATTTTCCTAATATCAAAGTGGGGGGGTGAAATCTCCATATAAACTTTGTGATTACAAACCTGTATATGGACTCATATTTGATGAAGACCTTCAAGATTATGATTTTTGGGGACATTGTGATGTCGATTTAATTTTTGGTGATATACGGAAATTTATTACGGATGACATTCTAAATAAATATGATAGAATACTATCCAGAGGGCATTTCTCTCTATACCGTAATAACAAAGAAACAAACTTGACGTTCCTGCTATCCCATAATAACAATGTAGGTATACCCAGTTTTGAAACTGTTTACACATCTGACGAATCATATTCGTTTGATGAATGGCCTGGATTAAGTAGAATCTGGAGGGCGAAAAAAAAAGACAGGTTATATGACGAAATTGTATTTGATGATATTGCCGTATTAAAAGGACATTTTGTGTCAAGTCAAAAGATAAAGACTATGGACTTTGGTGTAAGCAACGTGATCTTCGAGTACGAAAAAGGACATTTATACAGACATTATCTTCGTGGAGGAAAGAACGTTAAACAAGAAACAATGTATGCACATTTTCAAAAACGTCCAATGCTGGTAGAATCCGTAGATGCCAACCATTATCTTATTGTGCCAAACTGTTTCATTGAAT
>JBJEAY010000149.1:0-3021 GCA_051869575.1 Prevotella sp.
CCAAACAGCCAATTAAAATAAGTTAAATTTCAATGAAATCATAAATAGGCGGGCTTCTCGGAATGCCCGTCCTAAAAGGGTTTTAATCACTTTTGGACGCTTACTGACATGACCAAATCCTGAGCAACTTTTTGTTGCTCAGGTACTTATAAAGAATGTTAAACCAAGGTATTGCGGAATTTAGGTATTTATTTTTCTGCTGCTGTTGGCGGCAGAAGTGGTGTATTTCCGCATTGCGGACATGTGTAACATTATCGACAAGCCGAATGAGAGGTCGAGCCATTCTACGATAGTGCTTCGTGGGGGCGGGATCATATTTATGCTGGGGCTGTGGATATGGACAGCTTTCTATGGCTTTGGTTATCCGTGGTTTGTTGTGGCCGTGACGCTGATAGCGGGGGTGAGCTTTGTGGATGACATCCGCTCGTTACCCGACTCGGTGAGGCTTGTGGCGCAGTTTGTGGCGATGGGATTGATGTTCTATCAGTTGGACATGATCCACTGGGAGATGTGGTGGGGTGTGATACTCGCTCTTATCGTGAGCGTGGGGGCTACAAACATCATCAACTTCATGGATGGCATCAATGGCATAACGGGCGGATATGCCTTGGCTTCGCTCATTCCTATTTATATACTGAACAGGGAAATGGGCTTTGTGGAGGAGTCGTTGGTGGTGACGGTGATTTTGGCGGATGTGGTGTTCTGCCTGTTTAACTTTCGACCGAAGGGCAAGGCGAAGTGCTTTGCCGGGGATGTGGGTTCGATTGGCATTGCTTTCATACTGTTGTTTATGATTGGGCAACTGATAATGATGACCGGCGATGTGACGTATCTCGTGTTCCTGTTGGTGTATGGCGTGGATGGTTGCCTGACTATCATTCATCGCATTATGCTGCATGAGAACTTAGGTGAGGCGCATCGCAAGCATGCGTATCAATTGATGGCGAATGAGCTGAAGATTGGACATGTGAAAGTCAGCCTGCTGTATATGGGATTGCAGCTGTTGGTTTCCTTGGGCTTTGTTTTCATTGTACCCGACACTGTGTTGGCACATTGGATATATCTCATAGGTGCAATTATTGTTTTGGCAATAGCTTATGTGATGTTTATGAAGAAATACTACCATCTTCATCAAGCTTATCTTGATGAAATTAAAAGATTGAAAAATTAAAATATTAAAGATCTTGTTATATGGAAATAATAGAAATTAATGATAATCTGTTGGCGGCATTGCATCTGCGTGCTGCTGACTCGGATAGGATGAGGATGAACTATGACCTCAGGACGACTGCTGAGGACACGTCGCAGAGGATGCTGAATGCCTTGGAGGTGGGGACGAGGGTGCCCATTCATCGGCATTTGGAGACGAGCGAGACGACAATTTGTCTGCAGGGGTGCATGGATGTAGTGTTCTATGACTTGCGGCCGAATGAGGACTGTGGCGGCCCGGTGATGGGGGACTGCGGAACGGTGATTGCCGATGGTATGGAGGCGAATGTGTTTGAGCGGTATAGGGTGAGGCTCTGTCCCCGTGAAGGGAAGTATGGTGTGCAGATTCCCCTTGGGGCATGGCATTCGGTGGAGGTGCTGGAGCCCAGCACGATATTCGAGGCGAAGGATGGGGCGTATAAAGCTTGATTCGAAAATCATCCCCCGCCCCCTTCACTGGCTTCGCCGAAGTCCTTCACGCTCGGCAATGATCAAATGCATTTGTCATTGCTCTCGCTTAATCAGGACCTTGTCCCTTAAAGAAGTTTTTTCTACCTCACCCGTCCTCTCCTGCTAGGAGAGGTTCCACATCCCCTCCTAAATACTTTGGCTACGCCGAAGTCCTTCACGCTCGGCAATGATCAAATGCATTTGTCATTGCACTCGCTTAATCAGGACTTTCCCCTTCTCAGAAGGTGAGGACTTAAAGCCTGGCCGGCCGGGCCTGTACTCGCAAGCAAGCTCACGCCCCGTTGGGGTTGTCCGTGAGTGCCTACGCAACAGAGTTTCGAGTGTTTGACGCACGATGTGCGAGTGTTTATGCGCCGAGGGCGCGGGGGCGCAAAAAAATGCTGATTACTGATTTATGATTATTGATTTATGATTATTGATTGATGATTACTGATTGATGATTACTGATTGATGATTACTGATTGATGATTATTTCAATCATTTGAGATGGGGTCACAACTTTGGGAGTTACAGGGAAATGCTTCAGGTTGCCTGTGACAAGAAAGGAGTCGTCCATACTTAATGAAACCTCATAGAATGGACGATTTTTTTCGTCGGGCATATCGCCAGTGTAGGGAATACGGTCACTGTGAATGCCGTAATGGCGTATGTAATTCAGAACCATCTGTATCTTATCTTCCTTGAAATGGAATTTCTTGCGATGCAAAACGTCTTGATATTCGTTCATAATTTCTTCGTTATAGACGGGGGCTATTCGACCTTCGGAGAGAAAGTCGAGGACTTTTGCCGTTGCAACCATCGGATTGTGCGTAAGCAAGGCGGAAACAATGACATTGGTGTCGATAACTGCGTAAATCATTTCTTGTTCGCTTTAGCCTCCCTTACGGCATTTATCTCCGCATTGATTTCTTCCAAGGTTAATTCTGGTCTGCTTTGCGCGTCCCTACGAATATCACGAATGGCTTTTATCGCTTTTTCTCGTATGCTTTCGTCATTGTCTGCAGTTATCGTGAAGGGAATGCTGCGGCTGCGGATGACGGTGCGTACGAATACATTGATGGCAGTGTTGGCACTCATGCCAAACTGTTCGCAGAGCTGGTCGAATTTCGCCTTCTGCACGGAGTCCAAACGGACGGTCATTGCTGTCTGTGCCATAATTCTAATGTTTTAAAAGGGTTAATACTCATTATTTGGTGGCAAAGATACATCAATATGACGTAAAAACAAAATGTTTTGCGAAGAAATTGTTTAGTGTTAGGTATAATTAACAAAATACTTGAATAAAGATGGATATTATTGAAATCAATGACAATCTGCTGGCGGCATTGCACTTGCAGGCTG
>JBJEAY010000150.1:0-3020 GCA_051869575.1 Prevotella sp.
CCTCGTTGCAGTGACATTACACTGGCTGACTTTTGGAGAATCGGTCACAAGGTGCCATTCGGACATATTGAGGAGATTGAGAAAGGAGTTTCTATGTTGGTTATAAATAATTCTCGCTCACAGGAAATAGTCAATGCTGCAAGCAAAAACATGTTTTTGGAGGAGCGTTCTTTAGGAGAATCAATATCTGGAAACCAAGCTGGTGTGTGCTCTAGTATTCGTCCTGACAGTAGGAATACATTCTACAGTGATATGAAATCGTTGGCGTTTGAACAATTCAGATGTATTTATATGAAACCTTCAATAAAGCAGATGCTTACGAAGGCTTTTAGGGAATACTTGCCTTTTTGGCTTATAAAATATATTCGACTTAGAAGACAAAGATGATATGCAGAACGTGAAGAGTATGTTGACAGACTAACCGTTTGGAATGTGTCTTGCTTAGTTTTATTTCGCCCTTTTGCAGGCCCATTATTCTGGAGATGGAGAAATCTTGTTTTGCGATTGTTTGGGGCAAGAGTGGGAATGGGTTGCAGGATAAGTAACTCTGCAAAAATATGGGGCACCTTGGAATATGGAACTCGGCAGAATGGTATGTATTGGACCAGGCAGTATAATCTATTCGGCTGACAAAATAATAGTCGGTGATAAAGTTACCGTATCACAAGGTGCATACCTATGCGGTGCGAGTCACGACATCAGTTATTTAAACAAACCATTGATTACAGCTCCTATCAAGGTTGAAAGTTTTTCATGGGTATGTGCAGATGCATATGTCGGTGTGGGTGTCACCATTGGCGAAGGGGCTGTTGTCGGGGTTCGTGCAGCCGTGTTCAAGGATGTAGAACCTTGGACGGTGGTCGGTGGCAATCCGGCTAAATTAATTAAGAAAAGAACAATCAAAGAGTGAATAATGCTTGATTTGACAGTGATTATCCTGACGTATAATGAAGAGATACATATACGCAGGTGTTTGGAAAACGTGTGCCCGATTGCCAAGAAGGTGATTGTGGTGGATAGTCCTTCTACCGACAGGACGGTGGAGATATGCCGAGAGTTTGACAATGTGGAGGTGGTGGTGCACAAATATCCGGGCAACCAGGCTGAACAATTCAACTGGGCATTGGATAACCTGACGATTGATACCGAATGGGTGCTGCGTCTGGATGCTGACGAATATCTCATGCCCGAACTGGTGGAGGAGCTGCAGGAGAAACTGCCTAATATGGATGAGGGCGTTTCAGCCCTCTCTCTCTCTCGCGCGCGCGCTTTTTGCGGAAAGATATTGCATCATGGCATTGTTAACGGGATATGGATTACACGCATTTTCCGTAATGGGAAGGCACGGTATGAGAGGCGGCTGATGGACGAACATCTGTCGGTGGATGGCGTGATAGCAAGGATGGAGCATCAGTTTGTGGATGACAACCGTATGACTATCGGACAGTTTACCGTCAAGCATGAGGGATATGCGTCACGTGAGGCGGCTCTGCTATTGGATGCCGAATATCACTTGACTGACACAAGTGCCTTGCCGAAAGACCATGGCGAGGAGGTGGAGAAAAAACGTGCACAAAAGGAAAGATACGCAAGGATGCCTTTGTTTTGGAGGGCATTCGGATATTTCGTATATCGCTATATCATAAAGCTCGGATTCTTGGATGGCAAGGAGGGATTCTTATGGGATTTCCTTCAGGGTTGGTGGTATCGCACGTTGGTGGATGCCAAGATATTCGAGGTGAAGAAGGCATGCGGGAATGACAGGGAGGCGATAAAGAGATATTTGAAGAAGAATTATAATATCAGCTTGGATGTTAATTAATCAAACTTTATGAAGATATCTATTGTGACCGCTACATATAATAGCGGGCGGACGGTGAGTGGCACGTTTTATAGCGTGCTGACGCAGAGTTATGACGATTATGAGTTGATAGTGGTGGATGGCGGCTCCACGGATGACACCGTGGACATCATACGCCAATATCAACCGATGTTCTGCGGACGGATGAAGTGGATAAGTGAGCCGGACCGGGGGATATATGATGCCATGAACAAGGGCATCAGGATGGCTACGGGCGACGTGGTGGGTATTCTCAACAGCGACGACTTCTATTCGTCGGGCATGGTGCTGAAGATGGTGGCACGTGCGTTCGCCAATGATGATATTGATGCGGTGTATGGCGACATCCATTTTGTGCGTGATTCCAACTTAAAGAAGTGCGTGCGGTATTACTCGTCAAGACATTTTCATCGAAGGTGGATGCGGTTTGGGTTTATGCCTGCCCATCCGTCGTTTTATTGCCGAAGGGAAGTGTATGGGCGATATGGGATGTATGACTTGGAGTATAAGGTGGCGGCAGACTTTGAATGTCTGCTGCGACTGATTTTCATTCACAGGATAAGGACTAAGTATCTGCCTCTCGACTTTGTGACCATGCGCACGGGTGGGGCTTCCACCAGCGGTATGGCAAGCCACAAGAGGATTATGCACGACCATCAGTTGGCTTTCAAGAAGAACGGGGTGTATAGCAACGTGTTTTTTGAGTTATTGAGATATGGATACAAGGTGTGTGAGATCTTGTTATATAAATAAAAACACCCGCCCTTTGCAGAGCGGGTGGGGAACGGCTACTTCGTCAAGTAGGCGAACTCCTTCGACGGCTTGAAGCAGGGACAGGCCTTGGGCACGGCGCCGGGCATCTCGTTGTGACCTCGGATGACGGCTTTGGGGAATTTCTGCTTTAGCTCGATGAGGAGCTTGACAAGGGTTCCGCGTTGCTTGAGGGTGCGGGTGTCCTTGGGTTTGCCGTTGGCGTCGAGGCCGCCTTCGTAGCATACGCCGATGGAGCAGCGGTTGAAGGGGCGGCAGTGCGCGCCCACTTCGTTCAGTTTTCTGTGTTGCGTCACCGTGCCATCCTTGCGGATATAGTAGTGATAGCCCACGTCGAGGAAGCCTCGCGCCTTATGGTCGCGCTTGAGCTGCTCGGGAGTGTAGTCCTGGGTCTCGCGCGTGGCGGAGC
>JBJEAY010000151.1:0-3016 GCA_051869575.1 Prevotella sp.
GCTCTTCGTGCTGCCCGACATCGCATCGCAGCTTTCGGCTCTCGAAAACGAGCAGCTCAGCGACCAGGAACGTCTCGACAAGAAGGACGCACTGCTCAACCACTATGCCGTGCAGAGCGAGCGTGTGCACACCCTGCAGCAGTTGCTCAAGGCCTACACCATGTTCAACAAGGACGACGAATATGTCGTTATCGACGGCGAGGTGAAGATTGTGGATGAGCAGACAGGACGTATCATGGAAGGACGCCGCTGGAGTGACGGATTGCATCAGGCAGTGGAGGCGAAGGAGCATGTCAAGGTGGAAGCCGCCACACAGACCTTTGCCACCATCACTCTGCAGAACTACTTCCGTATGTATCACAAGTTGGCTGGTATGACGGGTACCGCCTCTACCGAGGCAGGTGAGTTCTGGGATATCTACAAGCTCGACGTGGTGGAGATTCCCACCAACCGCCCCATAGCCCGTAAGGATATGGACGACCGTGTGTATAAGACTGCACGCGAGAAATACAACGCCGTCATCGACGAGATTCAGAAGATGCGCGAAAGCGGACGTCCTACCCTCGTAGGTACAACTTCAGTGGAGATTTCAGAACTTCTGTCGAAGATGCTCAATATGAGAAAGATACCTCATCAGGTGTTGAACGCCAAACTGCATCAGAAGGAGGCAGACATCGTGGCTCTTGCCGGACAGAGCACCAACGGACTCGGTGCCGTCACCATCGCCACCAACATGGCAGGTCGTGGTACCGACATCAAGCTCTCGCCCGAGGTGAAGGCTGCAGGAGGTCTTGCCATCATCGGTACCGAACGTCACGAAAGCCGTCGTGTTGACAGACAGTTGCGCGGTCGTGCCGGACGTCAGGGTGACCCCGGTTCTTCGGTATTCTACGTTTCTCTCGAAGACAAGCTCATGCGTCTCTTTGCCTCTGAGCGTATCGCAAGCGTGATGGACCGCTTCGGATTCAAGGAGGGCGAGATGATCGAGAGTCCGATGATCTCCAAGAGTATCGAGCGTGCACAGAAGAAGGTTGAGGAAAACAACTTCGGTATCCGTAAGCGTCTGCTCGAATACGACGACGTGATGAACAAGCAGCGCACCGTAGTATATGAGAAGCGTCGCCACGCACTCATGGGTGAGCGCATCGGTATGGACATCTCCAACACCATCTGGGATCGTGTTGTCAACATCATCGAGAACAACGACTACGAGGGTTGCAAGGAGGAGTTCATCCGCATCTTCGGTATCGAGGTGCCATTCACCGACGAGCAGTTCTACAACGAGAAGCACGACGACCTCGCCGAGGGCTCATTCCAGCAGGTAATGGCAGCCTTCAAGCGCAAGACCGACCGCATACAGACCGTTGCCATGCCTATCATCCAACAGGTGTATGAGAATCAGGGCGACCGCTTCGAGCGTATCATGGTGCCCCTCACCGACGGACGCAAGATGTACAACATCCCATGCAATCTCAAGGAGGCTTACGACACTGAGTGCAAGAGCATCGTCAAGCAGTTTGAGAAGATGATCCTGCTGCACATCATCGACGAGAGTTGGAAGGAGAACCTGCGCGAGCTCGACGAACTCAAGCACAGTGTGCAGAACGCGTCATACGAACAGAAAGACCCGCTGCTCATCTTCAAACTCGAAAGTGTGAAGTTGTTCGACAATATGGTGAACAACATGAACAACCGTATCGTCAGCATACTCATGCGCAGTGGTATTCCAGAAATGCAACAGGCTCCGCAGGAGGCTCCACAGGAGATGCCTCGTCAGCAAAGACCTCAATACACCGAGACCAAGCGCGACCTCAACGAGGAGCAGCTTCAGGATCCCAACCAGGCTGCCGCCGCTGCCCACGACACCCGTGCCCAGCAGCCTCGCACTCCTCTCGTCAAGGACAAGCTTCCCGGACGCAACGACCCATGTCCATGCGGTAGTGGCAAGAAATTCAAGAACTGCCATGGAAGGGGAATTGTGTGAAAAATTAAAAAATTAAAATATTAAAGAATTAAAGTATTAAAGAATTAAAGGAGTTATGATAAGGAGTTATGAAAAGGAGTTATGATAAGGAGTTAAAGGGCCATTACTTTCTGCGTACAGACATTTGGCATATTATAACTCCCCTTTATAACTTCCCCAAATAACTCCCCATTATTACTTCCCTAATTATAAAATATTAACAAGGTGATTGAAATACAGAATCTGAAGAAGTCGTTTGGCGAGAAATGTGCCTGCGACATACCACAGCTCTCGATTGGCAGTGGTGAGATTATCGGACTTGTAGGTAACAATGGTGCGGGAAAGACAACACTCTTCCGCTTGTTGCTCGACTTGCACAAGCCCGACCAGGGCGAGGTGACCCTCGACGGCATCAACGTGCAGCAGAGCGAGGACTGGAAGATGTTCACCGGTGCATACATCGACAACGGATTCCTCATCGACTTTCTCACTCCCGAGGAGTATTTCAGCTTCATCGGTAAGGTGTCGTCGATTTCTCAGGACGAAGTCAATGAGCGCACATCCAAGTTCGAACAGTTTACGGGTGGCGAGGTCTTCGGACGCAATGCCCTCATCCGCAATCTCTCTGCGGGCAACAAGCAGAAGGTGGGCATCATCTCGGCACTCATCACCCGTCCCCGTCTGCTCATACTCGACGAGCCGTTCAACTTCCTCGACCCTTCGAGCCAAAACCTGCTCAAGCATATCATCGAGGAATATCGCCAAGCCACGGGTGCCACGGTGATTATCAGTTCGCACAACCTCACCCACACCATCGACATCTCAACACGCATATTGCTGATGGAACACGGCGAGATAAAGCGCGATATCACCGACATAACGCCCGAATCTATCGAGGCTCTCAACGAATATTTCGACCAACAGTAATTTGGTAATTAATATTAACAACACCGGCTTTGTCAATACGGCAAAGTCGGTTTGTTGTTTTAATGAAATTGTAACATCTTCGTATCTCTTTCTTAATTATCCTGTCTTCGGGTTGTAACATATAAG
>JBJEAY010000152.1:0-16050 GCA_051869575.1 Prevotella sp.
CCGATCTAGTTTTAATGAAAATGCAGGGAACAATGAGTAACGAAATACAATTCCTATTATATAGCCTTCCCAACGAAGAAGGTAAGGTGCAGGTGGTCATCCAGGACGAGACCATCTGGTGTACACAAAAGACTATGGCACAACTTTTCGGTGTGCAACGTCCTGCTATTACCAAGCACTTGGGGAATATCTTCAAAGAAGGTGAGTTGGACGAGAATGTGGTATGTTCCATTTTGGAACTAACCAATGAACACGGAGCTATCGAAGGCAAGACGCAAACCACCCCTACCAAGTTCTACAGCCTTGATGCCATCATCGCCGTAGGCTATCGGGTGTCATCCCTAAAGGCAACCCGTTTTCGTCAATGGTCAACAAAGATTCTGAACGAATACATCAAGAAAGGTTTCGTGATGGATGACGAGCGGCTGAAGCAGGGTAAGGCAGTTTTCGGCAAGGACTATTTCCGCGAACTATTGGAAAGGGTGCGTTCCATACGTGCCAGCGAACGTCGCATCTGGCAGCAGATTACCGACATCTATGCCGAGTGCAGCATCGACTACGACAAGAACGCTCCCACCACACGCGAATTCTATTCTATGATACAGAACCGCTTCCACTATGCCATCACCGGTCAGACGGCAGCGGAAATCATCTATACAAAGGCTGACCACACCAAGGACCACATGGGTTTGACCACATGGAAGAATTCCCCCGACGGACGTGTCTTGAAGTCGGATGTGACAGTCGCCAAGAACTACCTGCAGGAAAAGGAAATCCGACAGTTGGAGCGTGCCGTATCATCCTATTTTGATTACATTGAAAACCAGATTGAGCGGCAAAACGCCTTCAATATGGAGCAATTTGCTGCAAGTGTCGATAAGTTCCTTACGTTCAATGACTATAAGATTCTTCCCGACAAAGGACGCATTTCTGCTGCACAAGCCAAGGAAAAGGCTGAAAGTGAATACGATATTTTTAACAAGACCCAACACATCGTCTCTGACTTCGATAAGCAAATCAGAGGGATGTTGGGAAATAAAAAATAGAAGTCAATTTTTTTTAATACGGTGTGATATCCATAGATTTTCCAATCAGCGACTGGAAAATCTATGGATATGATTCACGATGACATTTTGCAATCACTGACTGCAAAATCTCCAATCCACTTGGCATGGAGACAATATTACATCATTCAGCAGGAACTTACAGCATAAGGACGTGCATGATACAAATCAACGTGGTCCTAAAAATTTATCTCCATTAAGATGAATCATGTGGTCAGGCATATCGGCAATCCAGACTTCTGTTTCCCAAGCCAATTGCTCTGAGAATTTCTTGAATGTGGCAAAGTCAAGGAATGCTGTAACATAAATTTTGCCTGCTGTCACATTGCCTGTCATTGATTCTATTTCAATAATACGTTTTGAATCCATTGGTCCAACAGACGTTACAGACTCCACGAAGTATATCCAATGTTTGTCCTCTCGATACAGAACAACATCAGGCATTTTATCATGCAAGGTAATTTCAAATCCCAGTTGGGATAACTTTTCTATGTTTTTCACCATATCCTTCTGTATGGTGTCACCAACATACAAGCATTCAGATCCTGGGGCAAATCTTGGAGCAAATTCTTCAATGATAGCTTTCTGTAATTGGTTATGCTTGCCTGGACTAAACGTAAAGTCTTGGTTGTTAATGTTGACAGGCATCTTCAACATTTTCTTTTTTGAAGCATACAGATTGGATAGACTATCATGTTTTGAAAGGAATAGTGTTAAAGAAACATTCTCTTCGCCAACATATCCATCGCTTTCGTTCATGTCCTGAATTACTCTTAGAAACTCCCCAGTGATACGATAACGATAATTTGGACTATTGGTGGCTTTTCCATTATCCTCAATGAGAGCAGCTGTCCTAAATGGATGCATCGCCTGTTTACGAAACGTTTCTCTGGAGTTTTCAGCATAAATCACCCCATAGTTATCCGCAATAAAAACAATCACATCGTGAATCCTTATCCAATCATTCGTTGCTTGATAACATGGTGTGTCTTTCTTTAATTTCGCCATAGCCAACAGGGTTAAGCAACAAAGAGTACTTTGCTGCTTTGCTGGCATTTTTATCTGCTCTAACAGTTGTCTTGCTAATTCTAACTTATCCATTTGCTTAATATCTTATTACAGTTGACTACTGACAACTCCATGTGCATCAACTCTCTTCCCATTTCCTCGATTACTGTTCTTTCAGGTATAGGCATCTGATTGATTTCGGTGGAGTTCACCTGGGTTGAACCATTAAGTATTCTATAATAGCTGTCATAAAGTGTGGAGTTAAGCAATACATATAGACCATATGTGATACAAGGTGAATCACACTTAATGAAGTTCACCTTGTTTTGAGTACTAATATATTCAAATTGCGAATATCTCTGTTTGAGGAATATGCCACATTGCAATCTACGTTCCTCTTCTTTAGAAGTAAAACGCTTCACCAACAGAAAATCACTGTTCTTCTGCAAATAACTTTCTCTTTCAGTCTTGATGACTTCACCTTCTTTGCCTTGTGGCCAAATTACTCTGCCCTCTTTGATGTGTTGGGAGTATAACAAAGGATAAGCCCCTTCTTCCAGTTCGTTTCGCAATACCTCCCGAGTTCTGAAATCCACGATAAGACCTGTCTGCATCTTCAGGTTAATTTCGGGAAGAGTCTTGTCAAAGTGATTTATTTTTTGAAGCACATCTGCATCTTCCTTATTCGTAACCAAATATACATATTGGTTCTTGCCAACTACAGTATCGTATGGGGTGTCAAAACTTCGCACATCTGAGAAATCTGATGTCGAAGATGTTGTTATGCGAATGGTTGAGGGCTGTTGCAGTGCTTTCTTTATCTTGACGATAATGGTTTCCTGCAAGACTGATTCCCCATCAAACACCTTGTCCCGACTTTCAAACAAATGTATGTCTGTAATTACGCAATTATTAAATAGGTATTCTCTAAACTTTTTGAAGTATGCCCCCGAAGTCCAAGACCTTGGCACGATATATACCAGTTCCTGATTCATTTTCAAATTGTATATACCCATTGCCCAAAACAAAAAATAAAGGTTGGGCGCACCATGGCAAACAGCAGGCATCGACTTTGCCTCGACAGCATCTTTCGGTATTTTCAAATATGGGGGATTGCCAATAACATAGTCATAGAGACACTCATTCTCTCTAAATAATGTATCTACACCAAAAGATTGCGACGTTATATAATTCTCATTGATTATAGTAAACGAAATATTTGCGTTGCTCTTAATGATTGTCAGATTTTCCTCCAACAGAGGCAAAACAAGGCTATCAGTCTCATAGCAAGTGATATGGACGTGACCTTTATAGCCATCATCTATAAGCCTTTGAACAACAGCAGCCGACAATATTCCAGTTCCAGCTCCTGCATCCAACAAACTCATTTGAGGTTTTGTAGTGTCAAAATCAAAGAGAGAAGCCATATACAGAGCTGTGGTCACGTTCGTAAAGAACTGACCATACTTTTTCCGTTTCGCTTTTGGCACTGCATTCATGAAACGGTCTGTATTCTCAATTATCAATTTAATCATACTTCCTCGTTCTTTGTATTATCAACAATTAATTCTTTGAGTTCAACCGAAGTCTGTTGGGCTATTCGATAGTTTTTTGGGTGCAAAGATACTAAATAATCTTCAAAATATTGCATTACAAGCTATAAAAGTCGCAAAAAAATCTATTTTAAGTACAAAAGCTTATAAATATAAACCATCATTTGACGCATTTATAGCGACTGAATGAAGAGGCATGAATATTTCCACAAGTTGTGGAAAATTTCTAAGTACTTGATTATAAAGTAAATAGTTGAAACACCATAGATTTTCTCCAACTCACGTATGCTTGCCCAACCTCATTCCTTCTCTGTGCAATATCCTTTCTCATACTCAGCCTCGTCATCATCGTCAATAAAAGGGGTGTTGTCGCGCGGGACATAAAAACAAAACTGCACATGCCAAAAAATGTGGAACTAATCGAAGGGTGAAGTAAAAAATAGTCCTTCATCAGACATTTTTACTAATAGTCTTCTTGGTTGTGCCATAGCTATTGAGCTTTAGAGATTATATTTCTTATTTTCTATTTTCCTTTCTATTTTCCAAAACGAGGTTATTCCGCATTTTTATGGAAAATAGACTGAAGACGAACGTTATAATGATATGTCTATCACCCCACCTTAAGCATTACTGAAAGCAACGCAGTTTTTTGCCAATTCATTAAAATCTGCAGTCTTACCCAATACTACACGAAGAGATTTGCGGTCGTATAAACTATTTTCTTTCATCTTAATAATCTTTTTTCTCTTTGTTTGTTCCTTTTTGATGTCCCCATGGAATCGCAAAGATGTTCAATGGGAGTGACGAGTCATCAACAGCGATTGCATGGAGTGGTAAGTCCCTTCGCTTCAGTGATGGTCTTGTCGGAGTTGATATGTATGGCAGCCTTCACCTGTTGCTGTCTGAACCTCTTTTCGATGTCAACTATCCATTGTTTGTAGTTGGCATCAGTTATTGACGATGCTATTCCTGTTTGCTTCATCACTGTATGATATTTATTTGTTCCAAAACTTTAACGCAAAATTACTGATTTTATATCAAAAAACAACAACTTTATCCTTATTTTTATTTATATTTAACTCGAAAGGCACTGCTGAGGCTCTTTTCCTCCAACTCACGTATGCTTGCCCAACCTCATTCCTTCTCTGTGCAATATCCTTCCGCCATACTCAGCCTCGTCATCTTCGTCGAGAAAAGGGTCGTTGTCGCGCTGGGGGACGGATCTGTCGAGAGACACTTTGGGGTCAAGTTGGCTTATACACATCTCTATTATATTCATAGTCGCCTCATCAATTCTATCGGAATGACTGTCCTTTGTCTTGCCAAATTGATTCTTCATTATTGATGTCACACTGGCTCCCTTTGGCAACTCGATAAAGTTCTTGCCGCATAGTAGTTTGAGCATCTGCTGAAGTAGTGCGGAAGAACCGTTCCACTTAATGTCGCATTGGCGTGGCTCTCCATTGAAAAAGAGTTGGAACGTGTCAACATCAGTCTCTGTATCAATCCAACCAAGAGCCGTCAAAGCCTGATTTAAGTTATTTATTCTCTTAACTCGATCAAATCCGTCATACAGATATTTCAACGTGTGGAATACGGTCTTGTTGTCCTCGGAGGTATCTTTATCGTTTTTATCATTCCTCGGTTTCCTTGGCGGTATAATCTCTATCGAGAAGACATCCGACAAACTGCGTCTGCCAAGAAATGTTGTGCAAAATGATGGCATAGAGTATTTGTCCTCCTCACTTATTTCTTTTGCAAAGCGGTTCTGCACTTCAAAAAAACATCTCGCCAGCGCTACAATGACATAGTTGAAAATCAGGCATATTTCTTTCGCCAACGTATCCTCATTATAGTCGGCATCCTCGTCGAGCAGTTGCTTGCCGACAATTCCGCTTTTCCTCACTTCTTCAAGAGAATCACGTATGAGACCCGACGTGCTTTCTCTCGTCGTCTTCACCTTGTTAAGTTTCAGGTATGAGTGGGGATAAATGTCTGTTTGCAAGAAAAGTTCATTCAGATATTCATTCACAGCATTGTCTATACGGAGCTTGTAATACCTGAGCTTTGCGTTGAACAGCACACTGTCGTCAATGTTTATCTTGACCGTAGGCGTAAAGCTAAGAGCGACGGCAGCTGTATCCTGGAGCATGGTCTTCCAATACATGTCGCTCTTGCCATTGTTTTCGGCGAGCCACGGGCGCAGCTCACCGAAAAGAATGGAATTAATCGTCGAGAGATTTGGTTGTCCTATTTCTTTCATATCGCATTATCATTAAAGAAACCATAGGTTGTCTGCCTTCTCATACAATTGCTTGTTGTCGAAATGAGGCATTATCTCAGCTATCATCGACGGATAGGAGATGGTGACAGGAAGTCCCTGTTGCTTCACCGACTTATAGTATATCTTCGAGAATTGGTGAACCTGTTCCACAAGTTCTTGGATAACCGTCTCGTCAATATCGCCATCAGTGCCGCTATGGGCTATTGACAGTTTCACTGGGAATGGGAAACCGTCCATTGGATTGAATTTCTGATTGGCGTATCTCGTGTTGTTGCACAGCAGGAACTGTCGCCTTCCGTCCTTGGTCATACCGAGATTGACGTATGTACCGCTCAGTGGCATAAGACATGGCTTCTCTTGCCCACTGAAATCACGGTATGAGCTTTGAGGGTCGAACACCACATAGTCGTCACTCAGCGTCTTGTTGATTGACACCACGTATATCGGGATGTCAAGATTAAGTTGATGGAGCATATCCTCTATTGGCTGCATCTCGTTCTTGCGGCTAATCTTCTTGTAATAATGAATGATAAGCCTCTTGGGGCTTTCGTTGACCTTGGTGTAGCCGATAATAGCCTCGTAGATAGAGCCTACGAGTTCGCGAAGTTCCGACTTAGAGAAGAACTGGTAGTTCCTGAACTCACCCGTATTGTCGAAGGCGAATGTTGTGCCTACATACTGCATGTTGTCCTCCGTTCTGAATGCGCCCACGCCTACAATAAGGTCGTCCTTTTTCTCCACATCCAGCAACCATGGCTTTCCTCCAAGCTTTGCACATATAGCCACCGACATATTCTGCATCGAGTAAACAAAATTCATCTTTTTGCTCAGTTTGTCCTTATTTATCGCCAACAACATCTTGTCAAACTCAATGCATTGGGATATGATGCCCATCTTCAGTAGCCTTTCCTTCACCTTATAATATACCTCTTTACTATGCGGAGAAGACGCATACTTGGCTATTGGCGACATATATATTGCTACGTATGTGGAGTCGGTATTCATGTTGCGGAAGGCTTCGCCATTGAGTGCCTCCATGATTTCTTCCATAGGATTATCATGATTCCTATACATAATTTGCATTCCTCCTTCCGCATAACCAACAGGGCATCCCAAATAGTGCTCCATAACTTTTTGAGCAAAACCACCAGAATCCTTGGGCAATCCTATAATATCAGAATAATCGCCATACTTAAATGCTTTGATAATCCTGGCACATAATGCCTTGTCGCTTTCGGGATAGATGCACAAGAGTTTAACCCCAGATTTTTGACATGCTTTTGCAGGTCCTGAATTGATGCCGACTTGCGGTCGCAGGCTCTTTGTGCTATTAGCAAAGGACAATACCGACTTCGACTGGTCGATAATGCCTGTCTGCATAGGGTTGAGCATTGCGAAGTCGCTTTCTATGCCATTGAACACAGTCTGGATGTCATCACCGCAGAGGTAGTCGTTTTTAAATGCCGTGATATTCTCCATATATGCGACATATTTGCTGTCGCGGCTTCTTGGATTGTTATTATGCTCTATTGCGAACAGACGTCTTAGTTCCTTGTTCAGCACAGCTCTTGTCTGAGAATATTTCGGAGCCTTACCTGTGCGATGCAGATATTTCAGATTGTCTATCTTCTTTTGTACATACGGATTTCCTTGGTCATCATGACATCTTACATCATGCAATACATCCGACACCATTTCCGGGGTGATAGTATTTCCACTCTGATCAAACGGAGAGTCTGACTCATCCAATTTGAATAATTCATCCAATGTCATGTCGGTAATGAGTTTGGGGCGGTCGTTTGACACCGTGATGACCGGACAGTTGTTAAAATGGTCAATTCGAATCTTCAATGTGAACAGTTCCATTTCCCACAGTCCTATCGTCTTTCCTTTAAAACTGACCTCACGCTTTCCCGCCTTTGTGTTGAGCTTTCCTATCTGCATGTCAGACATATAATCGGATTGGTAGAACATAAGTTCTGGGTGCTTTGAGAGCGCACCTTCAAGTTTCCTGCGATAATACATCTTAACGAAATCCTCGTTATCATGATTACGGAAGTCCACTTCCACTGGCGCAAAGCCTCGCATGGGAGTGTCGAGGGAGCAGTACAGCGGTTTGCCAAGCGAGAGTTTCTTGTTGATACTCTTCTCTCCATATTTCGCCACAGCTTCTGCTGGCACGAGAACCCTTGACTTGATCATCGTGCTTTTCCTGAACTTGTCGTCTTCCCATGAGAAAAACATCTTTAATTTTCCTTCCGGGAACTTGAATTTGATCGAATTTATTTTCAATCCTACAATCATATTATAATAATATTAAAAAGAATACTAATAGTATGTTACTGGTATCTCCCTCTGCACCAAACTCGGTCATCCTCCGCAGTTTCTCTAATAAAATAGCGGACCTGCACCGACTTTGGTGCGGAGGTTCACCGACTTTGGTATAGAGGCACATTGGAGGTTCACCGACTTTGGTGCTGACCTGCCCTTGACCTACAGCCTTGTCACTGCGGAGGTTTAGCCTTGTCACTGCGGAGGTTTAGCCTTGTCACTGCGGATTCTCTGTCTTGCATTCCAGAAGTTTCTGCGTTGATACCATCTGCTTGCCTTTTCCCTGGCGGATATGAATCCAGCAATACTCCCCAGCAGACAACGGCTCGCTCTTCACTATGCGTGACGAGGTATCGGTAATTGGGGTATCTGAGTATCGTGCTACAGTTTCGCCCACACTGATGAATCTGAGAATGTCGCCCTTCTTCCATTCTTCTTCATTAAGGTGGAAACACAGACAACCAGCCTCGACATAGCAGTCAAGTTGGGGCAGCGAACCGTGAGACATCATGCCAAAGTCTTTAATATTGAGAGACATAAATGCATCACAATCGCGCTGGTTAGGGCGTTTGTCCTCAAAACAATCTTTCACGGCTTGCTTCACTTTCCTGTACAATTGCTGCACATCCTTAAACTTATGCCGCAGTTCGAGTTGTTCCTCCGTCCTCCTGTCGTTATAGTGGCTCGGCCTCTGCCTGACAGTCTGAACTCCTTTCTGAAACTGGAATACATAGTCTCCTATTCTTCCAGATAAATGGCCGTCTTTCTTTAAAATTGCCATACTTTTACAAATTTGCCTACAAAGATACGAATTTTCTGTGATATTACAATCATTTTTAATAAAAATTGCAAGAGAATATTGAATTCTTTTGATGATAATTGTATTTTTTATACAGCGTTAACAATTAACACCTTTTCCTATCCCCCTTTTCCAGACTACTGACGAATGAACTCATTTATAGTAAAATTTTTATAAATATACGGGATTTATAACAAAAACTATGCAAATTACAAAAAAAATCTGATAATTTGTCGTTATTCTGAATAAAAATGTGTATCTTTGCGCCGATTATGATGTATAGTCATGACAACCTAAAGATTATAACTAAAAAAAAATATTAGAGCAACATGGAAAAAAGACTTCTTCTCGGCGACGAGGCTATAGCCCTTGGAGCAATACACGCAGGACTAAGCGGCGTGTATGCCTATCCCGGCACTCCCTCTACCGAGATTACCGAATTTATTCAGAATGACCCGCTCGCCAAGGAGCGAGGCGTACATTCGAGATGGTGTACCAACGAAAAGACTGCCATGGAGGCGGCTCTCGGTATGTCGTATGCCGGAAAGCGCGCATTGGTGTGCATGAAGCATGTGGGCATGAACGTATGTGCCGACGCATTTATCAACAGTGCCATAACAGGTGTGCAGGGCGGACTGGTGGTGCTTGCCGCCGACGACCCCTCGATGCACTCCAGTCAGAACGAGCAGGACTCGCGCTTCTACGGCAAATTCGCACTGCTGCCCATCTTCGAGCCTTCCAACCAGCAGGAGGCCTACGACATGATGGCTGCCGCCTTTGATTACTCGGAGAGAATCAAGGAACCGGTGCTGCTGCGCGTGGTGACACGATTGGCCCACTCGCGCGCCGGTGTGATGGTGGGTGATGCCCGCGAGGAAAACGACATCAACATATCCACCGACGCATGGGTGCTGCTGCCTGGAATAGCACGCAAGAAATACGACGCACTCATCGACAAGCAGGAGGAGATGGTGATGGCAAGCAACATGTCGTTGTTCAACCGTAGTGAATACTCCGACGAGGGCAAGAAGGAGGAGAAGACGGGTATCGTGGCATGCGGTATCGGATATAACTATGTGAAGGAAGCCTTAGAGCAATTGCCCGAGGAGAAGCGCGCCTTATATAATATAGAAAAGGTGTCGCAGTATCCTCTGCCGCAGCAGCGCATAGAGATGCTTGCCAACGAGAGCGGCCGACTGCTTATCGTGGAGGACGGACAACCCGTGGTGGAGGAAAGCGTGAAGGCTATGCTCGGCACGGGATATACCATATGCGGAAGATTGACTGGCGCACTGCCCCGCACAGGTGAGCTTACGCCCGACTCGGTGGCTGCTGCCCTCGGTGTGGAGGCTCCTGAGATTCTGCCGCAGGCAAAAAACCTCGCCGCACGCCCGCCGCAGCTATGCCAGGGATGCGGACACCGCGACGTATATGCCGCCCTCAACAAGGTGGCTGAGGAATATCCCAACCACCGCATCTTCGGCGACATCGGTTGCTACACACTCGGTGCGCTGCCTCCGTTCAAGGCTCTGTCGAGTTGCGTGGATATGGGTGCCTCAATCACTATGGCCAAGGGTGCCGCCGACGCAGGACTGTTCCCCGCGATTGCCGTCATAGGCGACTCCACTTTCACCCACTCGGGCATGACAGGACTGTTGGACGCCGTGAACGACAAGTCGAACATCACGGTGATTATCTCCGACAACCTCACCACGGGTATGACAGGTGGTCAGGACTCTGCAGGAACAAACAAGTTTGAGGCAATATGTATCGGACTTGGCGTTGAGCCGGAACATGTGCGCGTGGTAGTGCCTCTGCCCAAGAACATGGAGGAGATAACACGCACCATCCGCGAAGAGATTGAATACAACGGAGTGTCAGTAATCATCCCTCGCCGCGAGTGCATACAGACGGCAGCAAGACATGCGAGGGAGAAGGCTAAACAGAACAAGAAATGAAAAAAGACATTATACTTTGCGGTGTGGGAGGACAAGGCATCCTCTCCATCGCCACAATCATAGGCGAGGCAGCCACCAAGGCCAACATCAACCTCAAGCAGGCTGAGGTGCACGGAATGAGCCAGCGAGGCGGCGACGTGCAGTCGAACCTGCGCCTGTCAACCGACACCATCTACAGCGACCTTATTCCGCAAGGAGGTGCCGACGTGATTATCTCCATGGAACCGATGGAGGCTCTGCGCTATCTGCCTTATTTGGCAAAGGACGGAGTGATAGTGACAAGCAACAAGCCATTCGTCAACATCCCCAACTACCCCGAGGAGCAGGCTCTCTTTGATGAGCTTAATGCACTGCCCAACAAGGTGGTGATGCTCGACATCGAGGCTGTGGCAAAGGATGCCGGATCGGCACGCTCTGCCAACGTGGTGTTGTTAGGTATGGCTGCGAAATACATTGAGATTCTGTCATCTGAGGCTCTTAGGGATGCCGTTGCCACTATCTTCGCACGCAAGGGCGAGGCTGTGGTGGAGGCCAACCTCAAGGCGTTTGACATGGGAGCGAGGTGATCTATGTACAGAAAAGAATTACCCGACTGGAAATCGGAATACCTCGACCCTCAGCTTGAGACGATGTCGAGGGAGGAAATAGAGAAACTGCAGGTGGAGCGCCTCAAGGCCACCATCAAGCAGTGCATGAACAATCCCGTGTATCGCGAACGCTTAGAAAAGGCTGGAGTGACACCCGAGAGCATCACATCTGTGGATGACATACGTCGCATACCATTTACTACCAAGCAAGACTTGCGCGACAACTATCCCTTCGGCCTTGCATCGGCGCCTCTGACGGAATGTGTTCGTCTGCACTCGTCATCGGGAACAACCGGCAACCCCACCGTCATACTGCATACGCAGAAAGACCTCGACGAATGGGCCAACCAGGTGGGGCGCAACCTGTGGATGGTTGGACTGCGACCTGACGACGTGTTCCAGAACTCATCCGGCTATGGAATGTTCACCGGCGGACTTGGATTCCAATATGGAGCCGAGCGCATCGGTATGCTCACCATTCCTGCCGCCGCAGGCAACTCACTCCGTCAGATTAAGTTTATGACCGACTTCGGCACTACTGCAGTGCATGCCGTACCGTCATACGTCACCCGTCTGCACGAGGTGATGGTGGAACAGGGCATCGACCCTCGCAAGGACACCAAACTGAGGGTGCTTGCCATCGGTGCAGAACCTCACTCCGAGGAACAGCGCAAGCGCATCGAGGATATGATGGGAGTGAAGGCATACAACTCATTCGGTATGTCGGAGATGTGCGGTCCCGGTGTGGGATTCGAGTGCAAGGAGCAGAACGGACTCCACTTCTGGGAGGACTACTATATCGTGGAAATCGTTGACCCTGAGACACTTGAGCCAGTGCCCGATGGCGAGATAGGCGAGTTGGTGCTCACCACACTGTGCCGCGAGGCCATGCCACTGTTGCGCTATCGCACACGCGACCTCACGAGGGTGTTGGGACGCTCGTGTCCCTGCGGACGCAACCATGTGCGCCTCGACCGTATGCGCGGACGTTCTGACGACATGATGGTGCTGCGTGGTGTGAACATCTTCCCTATACAGATTGAGAAGATACTGATGCAGTTCAAGGAACTCGCCAATAACTATCTCATCACCCTCACCACCGACGAGAACAACGACAACATGACCGTGGAGGTGGAACTCGAACAGCTCTTCACCGACGACTACCAGCGTCTGACGGCGTTGCAGAAGTCAATCACCAGGGCACTGAAGGACGAGATTCTTCTCACGCCGATAGTGAAGCTCGTGCCCAAGGGCACTCTGCCCGTGAGCGAGGGCAAGGCAGTGAGAGTTATCGACAAGAGAACGGTTTATAAGTAATGAGGAATTAGGAATTAGGAATTAGGAATTGCTGCGCAAACCGAATGCAGAGCCAAGCTCGCTTGAGCTATGCTGAGGTGAAGCCAGCAATCGACGAAGTCAATTAGGAATTATTTGGCACGGATTGACACAGCTTTTTTATAAAAAGACACGGCTTGGGCTGCGCTATGGTTTTTATAGACCACAGATTAGCACAGATTGGCACAGATTAAGAGCCTTTGGCTCGGATTGATGATTGATGATAATAATCTGTGATAATCAAAATATCTTTGATATTTAATAATCTGTGTTAATCTGTGATAATCTGTGGACAAAAAAAATCTGTGGAAACAGTGTTAAGCCGTGGATTTCCGTGCCAAAAAAAAATTAGGAATTATGACAATAAAACAATTATCAATATTTATCGAGAACAGGAGCGGTGCTCTGCTCGGGATTCTCGAGATGCTGAGAGACAACGGCATCAACATCGTAGTGAGCACATTGGGCGACACCGACGGATTCGGTATCTATCGCCTGATATGCAGCGATACAGAGAAGGCATTCAAGATGCTTCGCGACAAGAACATCTCTGCCACAATATCAAATGTGTATGCCATCCGACTTCCTGACAACAAACCCGGGGCAGCAGCTGACGTGGTGGCCAAGATTACAAAGTCGGGCGTGGGCATCAAGTATATGTACTCGTTCATGTTCGGCGGACACGGCATCGTGGTGTTCCGTGCCGACAACAACGACAAGGCAGAGGAAGTGATGATGCTCGAAAAACTGGACTATATCACAGAGAAAGACCTTCAGGACGTGTAAAAAGCGTCCTGAACAACGAATTTTTTACCCAAATACTTTTAAATGAAAAAACTTATCACTACAATCGCCGCTCTCCTGATAGCTATGGGAGGAATGGCGGAAACAACAGAGACACAAGATGTCAATGAGGGAAAGGACCTGAACTACTGGGCCAAGGAACTGGCCTCGCGAGTGAAGGTGCGCGGTTATGCACAGGCTGGATATACCGCCACTCTGCCCGAGGAGGGCGAGAAGAAGAACACTTTCGACATGAAGCGTGTCGTTCTGATGGTGGGCGCGGAGATCACGCCAGAGTTCTATGCTTTCTTCATGCATGAGTTCAAATTCAAGGACATGCAGGAGTATTATCTCGAATATCGTCCGTCGAAGGCATTCAAACTGCGCTTCGGACAATCGAAGATTGAATACACTATGGAGAACCCTATGTCGCCCTGTGTGCTTGAGAGCATCGGCCCGATGGCTCAGGGTGTGTTCTGGCTTTGCGGATATGACCCGCTCATCGGCAACCCTGCCGGACGCGACATGGGACTCATGATGTATGGCGACCTCTTCAACGACAAGTTGGGATATGTGCTGGAGGTGGTGAACGGAGGACAGACAAATGCCGCCGACCGCGACAACCGCAAGAACGTGATTGGAAAATTAGAGTACAAGCCGGTGCCTAACTTCCGCCTGTCGGTGTCGGGACAATTGGGTTATGGCACTGCCGTGGCTGACTCCAAGTACAACCCTACGGTGAAGGAGGGCGAGATTTATCGCCAAAACCGCTATGCCGCCGGTGCGGAGTGGAAGTCGAAGGCTACAGGCAATGATTTCTATAAGAACCGTTGCGCCATGGTGCGCACTGAGGTGCTCGGTGGCAAGGACGGCGACTGCAAGAGTTTCGGTGCCTATGTGTCATCCTCCATCCCACTCTACAAGGGTCTCGACCTCGTGTGGATGGCCGACTACATGAACTACAACACCGACATGGGATTGAAAAAGACCAACCTCATGGCGGGCGTGCAATACTGGATATTCAAGAAATGCCGCTTGCAGGCGCAATACACATATAGCATGCGTAGCGATGCGATGAAGGCTCTCGAAGGCTCCAACCAGAGCGTTATACAGACGCAGATACAGGTGGCGTTTTGAAGAATAAGGAGATAAAATAAGGAGTTATAATAAGGAGTTAAGATGGGGAGTTAAAATAAGGAGATAAAATAAGGAGTTAAGATGGGGAGTTAAAATAAGGAGTTATAATAAGGAGTTAAAAAAGCCATTAGTTTTGAGCATTAGCAACTGCGCATAATCATTTGGCTCCCCATAACTCCCCATCATAACTCCCCATCATAACTCCCCATCATAACTCCCCACCATAACTCCCCATCATAACTCCCTCAAAAAATAAAAAAAACTATGTTTATAAAGATATTATTGACAATAATTTTCCTCTGCATCACAGTGGCAGTGGGAGTATATTCAAGAAAGCAAGCTAAGTCTGTTGACGGCTTTGTTCTCGGTGGCCGTTCTGTAGGTCCTTGGCTCACGGCATTTGCCTACGGCACATCTTATTTCTCGGCAGTGGTGTTCGTTGGCTACGCCGGACAGTTTGGATGGAAATATGGTTTGTCGGCATCATGGATTGGTGTGGGCAACGCCATCATCGGTTCGCTATTGGCTTGGTTGGTGCTCGGAAGGCGCACAAAACTCATGACCCAGCACATACAGAGCCGCACCATGCCCGACTTCTTCGGCACGCGCTATGACGACGAGTGGCTCCGCGTGGTGGCTTCCATCATCGCCTTCGTGTTCCTTATTCCATATACCGCAGGCGTGTATATGGGTATATCCAAACTCTTCGAGATGGGATTCGGCATACCCTACGAGTATTGCGCCATCATCATGGCATTGCTCACTGCCGTGTATGTCATCCTCGGAGGATACAAGGCCACTGCCATCAACGATTTCATTCAGGGCATCATCATGCTCTTCGGTATCACCACCGTGATTGCCGTCGTGCTGAATAGTCAAGGCGGACTCATTGAGGCCATCAACAAGATGGGCGAGGCAGTGCCCACGGCTCACGACTTGGAGGACAAGTCGGGACTGTTTGCCAATTTCCAGGCGGGCGACTTCGCCTCGTGGTTTGGCCCTGCTCCGCTCAGTTTGCTTGGTGTGGTAGTGTTGACATCGCTCGGCACATGGGGTCTGCCTCAGATGGTGGGTAAGTTCTACTCCATCACCGACGAGTCGGCTATCCGCCGCGGCACCATCATCTCCACCATCTTCGCCCTCGTGGTGTCGGGTGGATGCTATTTCCTCGGCAGCTTCGGTCGCCTGTTCCCCGAACCGGCGTTCAGCAT
>JBJEAY010000153.1:0-16022 GCA_051869575.1 Prevotella sp.
AAGATTTCTCGTGATAAGTGAAAGATACCACAAAACGGTATTTCATTCTTCATATAGAAAGATGTTAAGCAATGGACTACCTGCCAAATAGGTTGCAAACTATGAGGCGGGGAATGATGGCACTAAAAAAGGTGAACGGGAAACTCCTCCGATGTTCACCGTGCTAGAGGAGCTCACGAAAACCAATATTAAAAAATGGAAAATGGTTTTTCGGACAGCAATGTCAAGACTGGTGAGTCTATAAATACACCCAACCTCAATAGTGAGGTTCTAATGCAGTCGCTCGATGCGTCTGCCAGTCAGTCAACCGCCGACGATATTTCTTACCAAGAAATGGCTGAGACGTGTCGGATTTGGATGGAGAAATACTACCCGCCCAAGAAGTACCTCTTCATGGTGAAGGGAATTCCTACAATCTCCATTGGCGACATCCATCTCATTCAGGCCCAGGCCAAACAGGGCAAGTCAACACTGGTTACTATCCTTGTGGCAGTATGCCGCTGCGGACAGTTAGGACCGGTGGAATATGCTCTTGATCATCCTGCCAAGGTTGTCGTCTTCGACACCGAGCAGTTTGAGAGCGACAGTCACTGTCAACTCAAGATGATGCACGAATTGGGTGACGAAGACAACGGCTCGGAGATCATGATGTTCAACTTGAGGAAATTCGGGTTCGGCGAGCGCACAGCATTTGTCAAGCAAGCTATCTTGCGCGAAAAGCCTACGTTGGTCATCATCGATGGCATCCGCGACCTCATACCCGACATCAACGACTCTGTGGGCTGTCCGATGTTGGTGCAGGAGCTGATGCAGCTTGCCTCTGGGGTGGGTTGCGCTATAATATGCGTGCTGCACAACAACCCAAGCGACGGAAAGGCTCGCGGATGGATTGGCACTGAGATGATCAACAAAAGCGGCTATTCGATAGAAGTGGAGAAGAGCGGCAGTGTGGTGACTGTCAAGACACCCGTCTTCCGAGGTGCTCCCGTACCTGAATGGCAGTTTGCATTCGGCGAAGGCAAAAGGCCTACATTCGACAACTCTTTCATCCAAAATCGTATCAATAGCAATATTGAGAAGAAGAAGGAAGAGCAGCAGAAGAAGAAGGCTGAAAAGGCCGAAGAGCAGAAGCTTGAGGACGACGGACTCATACAGCCTATCAAAGACATCCTTAACGCTCACGGCGGAAGCATGACAAAGACCTCGCTTGCCAAGATTATGGTGGAAAGAGATTTGAAAAAGAAGACGTCTGCCCTTGAGCTTATCAACCGCCTTATGGAGCGCGAAGACCCGCCATTAATACAAAGGGACGGTTTGGTTGGCATAAACTACAAGGCCACGGAAAGTAATTTCTTCTAACATTCCCCCGCGAGACAGTATTCACTTAAGGATGCCCGACCGCCCCTTTATATATATAAAGGGCGGGCGGTCACCCGAACTGTAAGAAAAATCAATAATAAAAAGTTTAAACATTATGGCATACATAGCAAATAATTCAGAAAGAAGATACGCTCTGAAGTCGTATCACCATGCAGCCGACAAGCCCGACTGCCCAAGCTGCGGACGCAAGCACCGTTTCTCTGAGTATATAGACCTTAGGACCGGCAAGCCTGTTGGGCCTGGCTGCGGCAAGTGCGACCGCGAGAACCACTGCGGCTATCGCGTCACTCCATACGAATATTTTAAGCAGCATCCTGAGGCCAAATATGGCTATCTGACTCAGGCTACTCCAGTTTTCCGCAAGGAGCACATCCCCCTACTCTATCTGCCCGACAACGTGTTCGACGAATACCCGACGCCTTACACCGAAAGTGTGCTCGCACATTGGCTCATGACCAAGGCACCATCCAAGGAGATGCTCGACAAGGTGGCCAACGACTACCGCCTCAGTGCCACCCTCACCCATGGCACAATCTTCTGGTATATCGACCACATGGGCAAGGTGTGTCAGGGCAAGATGATGTGGTATAAGCCAAATGGCCACCGCAACGGCATCGTCTCTACCATCAGCCACGACATGGCCAAGAAGGGCAAGATGCCCGAGGGAGCCGAGATGCAGCGTTGCCTCTTCGGAGCTCATCTGCTGAAGCAGCGTCCCGAGGATGTGGTATATCTTGTGGAGTCGGAGAAGACAGCCATTGTTATGGCAATGCTGCGTCCGCAATACGTGTGGCTTGCCACTGGCGGTTGCTCCAATCTCAACACCTACGTGGTGCGCCCTCTGTTTGAGCGCAGGGTGGTGATAATTCCCGACAGTGGTTGCCTCGACAAATGGCGCAAGGTGATGCAGCAAACCAAGAGCATCAAGTACTCATTTTATGAGGAACTGGAGAAGTATCCAGCCAATACAGACTTGCTTGACGTCCTCTATCCTAATGACTGAATAATCATTGGATTATTGAATGTCGAAGGATGATTTCCTGAATTTATCCAACTGGGAAAATATTTTTCTCCAGTTGGATAAATATTTTTTCCCAACTGGAGAAAAACATTTGGTCAGCAAGAGAAAATAATACGGTCATTAGGAGAAAAACAACTCGGATTATTATTGACATTATTTAACAAAGAAAATTACCCAAAAACTTGCATATCTCGAAAAAAAGTAGTACCTTTGCAACGTATTCAGATTGTAATACGCCACGTTAATTTAACTCCAAAATTTTCATTCTTATGGCACTTAATTTGAAAGCCAAAGAAACACTCGTTCAGATTGGAAAGTACATGGGTACTTATCGCTATGTGCTCTCCCCTGTGATCTACAACAAACTGTCTGAGGACAAGGTAATCAATGAGGCTTGCGTGCGCTCTAATCTCGCAAAGAGCGTACTGCAGTCGGCTTGGAACGCTATCGGCGACGTCATCCAGGCATGGGCAACTGAGGGACACTCGGTGGCTATCCCCGGACTCGGCACCATGCGTTTCGGCCTGAACGCCACGTCGGTGAGCACCGTCGATAAGGTGTCTTACGGTCTGATCACTTCGCGCAAGGTGATTTTCACTCCGAGCAAAAACATCAAGAACGAACTGCTCAACACCAGTATCCGAATCGCCTGCTACGACCGCGATGGCAAGTTAGTGAAGACCGTCAACTCGTCGAACGACAACACCGGTGACTTCGAGGTAGAGCTGCTCTCGAGTCCCGAGACTGGCGGCACATTCGAGGGCGCTGGCTTCTACAACGAGGGCGACGTGGCAGTGGTGAAGGCCATTCCTGCCGAGGGCTATGTCTTTGTGAAGTGGGATGATGATGTGCTCACTGCCGAGCGCTCAATCACCGTCACTGATGACATCAGCCTCGTGGCCACATTCAAGAAGGCTGCCTCAGACTCTGAGGCTGGCTCCGGAAATTCCGGAGGTTCCGGCAGTACTGGCGGCGGCGGCTCTGACACCAGCGGAGGCTCTGACACCGGCAGCGGCTCTGACACTGACGGCGAGGACTACTACGAGTAGCATGCAGAAGGGGTGAGCACTTGATGCTCACCCCTTATTTCTTTCTTTATCAGAACAGGTCTCTCGTGCCTTGTCCGTCGTCCCAGTGATGGTCCTTGGGGAAGGGATCTCCGCCCCATGCCTTCACCTGAGTCCAGGGTTGCGGCGCATCCGTCCAGAAGGGATGGGAGGCTGGCAATCCGAGGGGAAGGAATGCGAGGGAGGTCATATAGAGACTGCCGTTGTTGGTGTACCAGTCGGCTATATTCGGTTGGCGACCGCAGAAGCCTATGGTCAGGAATCCCTTCTCGTTGTAGTTTTCCTTGCCGTCGAACATATGGTGCATCACGGCTGTGAGGGCGGCTCTCACCTGGGCACGCGTCACTCCATCGGGCAACTGGTCGCGCCATGCCATCAGGGCGAGGGGTTGCATCGTTGCAAGGCGATAGGGAATGGAGCGTCCGAAGACGGGAAATGTGCCTTCGGGCGAAATCATACGCTCGAGCACAAGGCTGAACTTACGTGTGCGGTTGAGTGCGCGCTTGAAGTAGTTGCGATAGTGTATGCGGGTGTAGTCCTTGGAGTCGATCATGTTCTGGAGGGTCTCGAGATACATGGGATGGAAGACGTAGCTGCTGTAGTAGTCGAAGGCAAACTGCGGACCGTCGGCATACCATCCGTCGCCGGTGTACCATTCCTCGGTCTTGCGTATCGCCGAATTGACGCGATATTGGTCGTAGGGAGCCTTCACCTTGGCGAGGAAACTCTCGATGGTGGATGAGAAGAGGAGCCAGTTGGTGTAGGGAGGGTCGATGCCTCTCAACTGTGTGAACTCCTTGATATATCGCTGCTTGGTGACATCGTCGAGCGGCATCCACAGAGCGTCGAAGCCACGGATGAAACTCTCTGCCACGTATGCGGCATCCACGAGTGTCTGTCCCTGTCCGTTCCACAGGAGATAGTCGGGGCTCTGCGGATCCACTGCATTGCGATAGCTCTTGAGAGCCCACTCCCTGAGCTGCTTGCGCATGGCTCCCTCGGCGGTGTCGTCATCGGGCAACGAGAGCCATGGGGCAAGACCAGCCATCAGTCGGCCAAAGCACTCCATATACGTCACCTTGATGTTGCGTCCGTCCCAGTTGGGGCTTGTCTCCACGAGCATGTTTTTCTGCAGGTTGCCCTCAGCCATATTGCTCAGCACTGGCTTGGCCATGTTATACAGCAACTCACACCAATACTTGCGGTCGGCGGATTGTGAGGCGGTCTCGCGGGCCTCCAAGTATCTCACCCTCTCGCATGCCGCCAAGAGGAAGGCACCCACTCCGAAGTCAGCCTCGCTATTCTTGTCAACCACCTGTCCGGGAATGGCACGCTCACCGATGGGCTGCACATACCCCACTCTGCCGTCTTTCTGCAAAGCCTTCTCCGAGAGATATTTCCATGCGCGATTGACAACGGGCTGATATTCCGCCTCGGCGAGATAACCATTGTTGATGCCCCATTGTAGTCCGTAGGTGAAGAAGGCAGTGCCGCTGGTCTCGGGTCCGGGAGCATGCTCGGGGTCGAGCATCGAGCGTGTCCAGTAGCCCTCAGGCTGTTGGCACGCAGCCACCGCCTTGGCCATGCGCTGGTATTTCTTGGCGAAGAAATCGAGGTGGGCATAATCCTTAGGCAAATCCTGAAGCACCTTGGCGAGTCCTGCTAATACCCATCCGTCGCCCCTCGCCCAGAAGTCCTTCTTGCCATTGGCGCTCTTGTGCTTGGGATATACATACTTGCCGTCGCGGAAGTATAATCCCGTCTCGGCATCGAGCATTATCGAGTCGCTATATTGGATGTATTCATAGAGTTTGTCAAGATAGAGGGCGTTGCCCGTAGCCTTGTGCAGCTTGGTCATTACTGGCATCACCATATATAGTCCGTCGGCCCACCACCAATAGTCGTTCGCCCTTGTGCTCATCTCGTATTCCATCACCTCGCGTGCACGACGTATGCGGTTGTCGTCGGGCAGGATGTTATATAGGTCGAGATATGTCTGAAAGCAGATTTGCCAGTCGCCGAAGAGCACGTGCTCGGGCGTCTCGCCGTAGTTGTATTTCCACTTGCTTCGGTCGTTGCTTGTAGCCCCGCGCCATTTGTTGTGCTCAGCCCACGCCATCGAGTAGTCGAGGTATTTCTTGTTGCCGGTCAGTCGGTAGGCCTCCATGTTGCCGGTGTGATAGGCTGCCACATGCCAGAAGGGCGTTGCCTCGGGCTTATGGCGTGTCTGCCAACTGTTGTTCACCTTGTCGATGACGCTGCGCACCTTTGCCGCCTCAGTCTTGGGTGCGGCATAGGCTAAACAGGCGAATGTCCATAACACTAAGGACATAAGGATGTTTCTTCTAATTTGATTAGTCATTATCGGTATTTTTAAGTTTTGATTGCAAAATTACAAGTTTATATTTAATTTACAAAGCATTTTGAATATTTTAACGTAGAAAAAGGGCAATACTCAATTTAAATTTTTCAATATGTTTGGCTAAATGAATAATAATCATTATCTTTGCAGCGGATTTAACACAAAAAATAGATATTATTATGAGGAAAATAAAATTATGTATTGTCACATTGTCTGTTCTACTGGCATCGACAGCAGTGACGACAGCCCAACCGGAAATCGGAATAGTCAACCGCACTAATTGCGGCACATACTGGCGTTATGACTTCAATTATGAGACAGTTGACACCGACGGCGAAACACCCATCGTACTTTCTGCCGCCATCTTCATGGCACGCAAGATACACGACAAGGAGATTAAGGCAAAGGGATGCGGATTGGTAAACCACTACACCATCACCGACGATTCGCAGCGTCCCACCAACGTGAGCGGCATTTTCACTTTGGAGGGAGTGCTTGCCAGTGCCAATTATATCCTGATTGAGTCGGACGGATATGGATTCGGACTCGACGTGGCTCGCAATCAAAGGTATCTGCAGGGAAGGGCTACGGCACGCATTAACATCGATGCCTTCATAGCCGGGCGCAAACTCATTGAGGCTGAGGGATTTGAATGTGGCGATGTGGTGCTCAACCTCGGCTACTCACAGGGCGGAAACTCGGGAATGTGGGTAAACCGCCTTGTGGCTGAGGGTTATCGCGGCGACGAACTGCCCAAGATCGACTATTGCTTCATTGGCGGAGGACCATACGACATGTATTCACATTACCGGAAATTGGCAACTGAGAACATGACGCAATATCCCGTGGCTCTGCCTCTTATCCTCAGCGGAATGATTGACGCGGGAGGATATAAGGTGAAGAATGAGGACATATTCAACGATGATTTCGTGCAATGTCTGCCCGAACTCTTTGACACCAAGACGCACGACACCGACTATATCAACAATTTCATCTACGAGAAATACGGCAATGCCAACGACAAGAGTCTGACAATAGACAAAATCGTCAAACCGACGTTCTTCGATGAGGAAAGCACGCCTATGCAAGACATTGTATATCACCTGAAGGACAACTCGCTCGTATATGATTCATGGAAACCGGAGAAGACCGACACCATCACCTTCATTCATTCCAACGACGACGAGGTGGTGCCTGTGTTGAACATGCAGAGCATGGAGTGCCATTTGCTCGACAACGGCTACAAGGCTTTTGATATTAAATATTATGACGGCACATTGCACACCCCAACCGGCACTACGTATGTCATCGAAGTGGTGAATGTTCTGGGCAATTATGTTCCGGCAGGCATGGAGAGCATCTTCAGTGGTATTCCACAAGAGAACACGCATGACATATATAGTATCGACGGTCGCCTTGTGCGCAAGCATACCACAATTTCCGAAGCCTTCAGCTCGTTGCCCAAAGGCATTTATATAATCAACGGACGCAAAGTGATTAAAGAATAAATACAACAACAAGCAAAATCCGGATGAAGGCAATGATAATAGCTATCGCTTGGGGCTACTATAGCCCAAAGCGATAGCCCACAGTGACTGAGAACACACTGCTGCGTATCTTTTCGGATGTGGCAATGTCGTTCAAGTCGCTCAGTCCAATGCGATATTGTGCCTCGAGGATGACATTTTCATATTCGTAGGAAAAACCTACGGGTATGGAGATGTCGAAATGCTTGTAGTTATCCTTCATCTCGATGTCTTTCGAGAGATACACATCGCTGCCCTCCTGAGCGGGATTGCCATTGGCATCGTAGTAGATAATGCTTCCGGGATTCAATTTGTCGTATTGTCCCGACACTGTGTTGTATTTGAGTTTGGCCGAGAGCATGAATCCCAACTGCACTCCGGCTTTCAGGGCGAAATTGTCGGTGAGATAGACATTGCATTTGAGCGGTACGTTCAGAAAGCCCAAGTTAACCCTTATATCCTCACATTTGGTGAATTCATAGATATTGTCCGTCCCAGCCTTCTTCTCTTCTATATGGAAATCCTTGAGCTTACCACCCTGCATGGCATACATGGCACCTGCTGTCAAGCCTATCCGGTCGGTAATCATATACTCTACATCCATTCCTCCCTCATAACCTAACTTATATGCGGAATTGATAGCCTTGCCGCCATCCTCCAACCACAGTTTGTCGCCCTTCAGTTTTGAGATATTCACTCCCAACTTCGGTATTATCGACCATTCGCCTGCGTCGCGCTTCTGGGCTTCGGCATTACTGTAAATGCCACATGCCATCATAACTGCCAATAGTCTTAAAATCGCTTTTTTCATAATCGTTGATATTTATTATTGTTACTCATTATGCTTATTTTGCCGTTAAGTTACATATACTAATATACATATACTTGCAAGTGCTTGACACTGCCTGGGGCTCCCTGTTCGGCCCTCGGCAGATAGTCGAGGGCAGTGACGGTTTGCTCGCTGCCAAGGTCGATGACGAGCAGATGGGGGAAGTCGGTGCCTCGCTGCGTCTGCCAGTAGGTTGACTCCTGAAGGTCGAATACCTTGTCGCCTGTGTGGTTGCCCACTTCGTTCTCGCTGTCGGCATATTTCACTGTCCACGGTTCACGACTGAGTCGCTTGCCTTTTGCGTCAAGCAGATAAAGCTCTGCCACTGCCACCCCGTCGGCGGCATGGGTGGAGCGACACTCAATAGCCAAGTATCTGCCCTTGGCGGGAGTTGAGAATGACACTGTCTGCCATCCGTTGCCTGCCTTCAGATTGATGTCGGCAACGGGTGTTGCGGAGTTGAGGTCGGGACGATCGCCTGGATTGTTGTGCTTATTACTCTTCTCAATATTGAGTTTGTCGAGTTCGGGTTTGTCCTGACAATATGCCGTAGGCTCTCCTTTAGGGCCAATGATGTCGAGCACCACCACCTCGTTCTTTCCCTTCTTCAACCAGCAACCAGGCACATAGAGAGTTTGCTGCGGTCCTATGTTCCAGAATCTGCCAATGGCATGGCCGTTGACATACACCATTCCCTTGCCGAATGCCTCCATATTAATAAAGGTGTCGCCCACTTTCTTCAACGAGAAGTAAGCACGATAGTAACCCTTTTTAAATGAGGAATTAGGAATTAGAAATGAGGAATGGGGCTGCGCCTTGAAGCTGTTATTTGCTGTCTGATAGTCGCAGGGCAGAGTGGCGATGCGCCAGTTCTTGAGATCGTAGGTGAGTTCGTGTCCATCGGCATCTGCCGTGAGGGTGACACGCTCGGTGATTCCCTTAAAGTCCTTGATGGCACGACCAAAGTTGATACGTCCCATAGCCTCGATGAGGATGATGAGTCGCTGTCCGCTCTTGACTGATGGCAGCACGAGACTCTTCTCGTTCTTCACACGGTCGATCTTGCCGATATACTTGCCGTCGATAAACACCTGCGCATAGTCATGACAATCTTTCAGCGTCAAGAGCGACGAGGTGGAGACAGAGGGAAGAGTGGTCTCGTATATCATACTGCCCCAGCCCATGTCAAGTTCCTCCATGGTCTTCACGTCGCGCGAATCAACGGTATTTGAGATACCACAGGAGATTGGGGCATACTCGGTGAATTTGAATTTGGGCACGGAGATTATGGGCATGGGAGCCTTGGGCACTGAGGGCAGTTTCTTGCCATCGGCATATTTCTGCATTGTGCTGCGCAGGGTCCAGAACTTTGCAGTGGGCAATCCCCACTCGTTTATGGGTGCATCGTAGTCGTAAGAAGTTACGTCGGGGGCAAAGCCTGGACTATTGGCTCCAGCCCAATGACCGAACGACGTTCCGCCGTGAGTCATGTAGAGCGAGAAACTGATTCCCTTGGATAGCATCTCGTCGATACCAGCCACCATGTCGTCGGCAGGACGGGTCTCATGACGTGCGCCCCACTTGTCAAACCAGCCACTCCAGAACTCGGAGCACATCAGTGGAGAATCGGGACGCAATTGCTTGAGACGACGGAACTGTTCGTCGATGTTAGCTCCCGTACCGAAATTCATTGTCCATACCAGGTCATCGAGACCATTGTGGGTGAAATTGCTTGACCAGTCGCACTGGAACAATGTGACCTTGTCGAATCCCGACTCACGCACGATGTCGCGAATCTCCGACACGTATGGCTTGTTCTCGCCATATGAGCCGTATTCGTTTTCCACTTGCACCATGATAATCGGTCCGCCGTTCTCGATAGTGAGTGACGAGAGTTGCTTGCCAACCTCCTTCTCAAACAGGCGCACACGCTCCATAAAATAAGGGTCGCGCTCGCGCAGACGTATGTCTTTCTTCTTAAGCAACCACCAAGGCAGACCGCCCATCTCCCACTCTGCACACACGTATGGTCCTGGGCGCACGATTACGTACATGCCGTTTTTCTGAGCCAAGCGACAGAACTCAGCCACGTCGTTCTGACCGGTGAAGTCATATACGCCCTCCTTCTGCTCATGTATATTCCAAAAGACATACAAGCAAAGAGTGTTCATGCCCAATGCCTTGCACATCTTGATACGATGCTCCCAGTAAGGGCGCGGGATGCGGGGATAATGCACCTCGGCAGCCTTCACCACAAACGGTTTGCCATTAAGCATAAAACAATTCTTTCCGGCAGTGAACTCCCCCGCCGCCATCACCTTATTAGGCAACAATACAGCCAAGAATAAGGCAAATAAGATCTTTCCAATTGTATTTCTCATAAAATTCTTTTTATTTTTAACGCAAAGTTATTGATTCTTACTCAATCCTGCAAGTTTATTTCTCAAAGATAACTACAGATAAGTATATTTAACAAAAGATATCCTGAAATACAATCTTTTTCCCAAAACTATACTATTGATGAACCATTACTAAGAATCTAACCATCTCTATTTAATATCCCATGAATCACGCCATTGGATAAACGGAATACCTTTTTCATCGAAGTTGATAGGTAACCATATATATCGTGCATCAGAAGGATGCTTAGGTCGCCAAATATCTGCCATGAAGATAAAACCATCGTTATATGAAAGAACAAACGTTGACTGTCCGCCGAATGTTATCTCTGCCTTGGGACCACGACATGGATTTGGGTGTTGCCTCCATGGTCCCCAAATACTGGGTGCTGAGAACATTCGTGCCTCATTGGGAGCCCAACCAGTACAACCACTTGTTATCATCCAGTAGGTATTGTCATGACGGAATACGGCGGGAGCCTCGTTCTGACCTCCTGGAGCCACACGGGTATATCGTCCTGTATGAGCTGTGAAGTCATCATTCAGTTCGGCGATATGCAGCGTGAGGTTATCCTCTGACGAGAAAATGTGATAAGCCCTGCCGTCGGTATCTACAAAGAGTTGCATATCGCGAGCCATCTGTCCGGCCGGCAGTTGATGCCCCTCTACAGTGTGTGCTGTAAGGTCGCGCTTTATAAAGAGTCCCTTACGTATGGCATTGCGCCATGAGGGTGTCCACCATGTCTTGTAGTTGTCGGCATTGAGAGTGTCGAGAGTTTGGATTTCATCATCTGAGAACTCAACAGGATAGATTCCGGGATTAGCCCTGCCTGAGCGCAGAAAGCGGTAAGGACCTTGGGGCTTGTCAGCAACAGCCACACCATATCGAGCCTGCCAATATCCCTCGCCCTTGAGTTCGAGGTGGAACCACATCACAAACTTCCTTGTCTTGGAATTATATATCACCTTAGGACGCTCAAGAATACATCCGCGCTCAATGTCGTGTCTTTTCTCATCGACAACGCTTAGAGCAACACCCTCATAGCGCCAATCGCTAAGATTCGTTGATGAATAGCATGTCACGCCAACATAAGCCGAACTCGTGGTGTCGGCCTTGTGCTCGCCATACCAATAATATGTATTACCATACTTCATCACTCCACCGCCGTGGGCATTGATATGCTCACCACGGTTGTCGAGCCACAATTCGCCTGGACGAATAATGCCCTTCCCAAGCATTGCGCTTGGGAAGGATACCGAAAGAAATATGATGATAATTATTAGTTTGATTTTCATATATTTCACTATGTCTATTATTTTTCAGCAGGTTTGTCTGCTTCGAGAGGCCAATAAGGATTCTGATACAGCGGACTGTTCTCCTTATTGGTATAGTCGGGAGAAGTGAGCAGGAACTGCTTCAGCGGCAGTGGTTGCAGATAGTGAGCCATGTGCCATGTTAGTCCGTTGCGATAGTTGTTGGACGCACTCATATTGACCTCATGCGGACGATAGTACTCGCTCAGTTCGGGAGACGAAACCACAGCATCCGACGAACCGTCGCACTTGAGGTTATATCCGCCGTTCTCATAGAGAGCAGTCTGCTCACTATTCCACAGATGGATGCCCTCTATGTGTGCAGGATTATTTATGAGCTGGTCGTAAGAGCGCCAACGCTGCAAGTCCATCTTGCGGAGTCCCTCAGCAATAAGTTCACAGCGACGCTCGCGACGGATGTTATATAACACCTTGTCGGTGAGCAACTGTCCTGCGGTATATGCACCCCAGTCAAGTGTCTCCTTGTTCATGTCGGTAGCGTCGATGGTAGTCTGCGGATTAACAGCGTCGCCGGTAAATCCAGCCTTCTCGCGAATGGTCTTCCAATATTCAAGAATCTTGCCTGAAGAGATATTCTTGGTGAGCATATACTCGGCCTCAATATAGTTTAGCAGAGCCTCAGTGGCACGGAAGATGACAGCACCGTTGGCACAGTTGCCGTTGCCTGTCTGCGACTTGTCGAATGTGCCTCCCTTGCGCAGTGAGTAGCCAGTGGAATATCCATGTTCAGACACTTTGTCCGTAATGTCAGCTAATGGCTCTGTCTCGACGAAGTGGTCTTCAGATGCACTCATATTCTTGAACACGTTCTTCTGGCCGGGCTGCTTGAGGAAGATAGTAAGACGTGGGTCGCGATTCTGCGCCACCTTGACCACTGTACCATCATCATATGTATAGTCGGAGGCATAGATAGGCTTACCGTCTTTCATAAGATAACTTTCGACGAGACTGCGTGTAGCACCAACACCATAGTCGCCAGTCTGGATAGACACCTCTACGCAGTGAACAAGACCCAGGCTCTTGCTGTATTCGCGCCAAAGCAGCACTTCGGGAGTACCAGACATATCGAGCGACCCCCAGATGTTGAAATATGGATTCTCTGCATCGCCTTCCTTTTGAGGGATAACTCCTGTGTTTGTGGCAAGCTGTCCTTTGTACTTTTCAGCCACTGGCTCGGCAGCCTCAACAGCAGTCTTGAAGAAATACTCTGCTTCCTTCTCGATACTACCAGCAGGATACTGATATCCTGAATTGTAGTCCTTGCTTGCACCTGGCCATCCCTGTCCTAACGGAACAAACGGAGTATTGGCGAAGTTGGTGAGCCATGAACCCTCAAAGAGGGCAACGCGCGACTTGAACAGGCGTGCCACATCAGGAGAAATGCGAGTGTGACGTTTCTCGAATCCATCCTTCAGGTAGGTGAGAGCTGTGTCGAGATTGTTGATGATAAATCGAGCCACCTCGTTGCGAGGGCGACGTTTGTTGGCTGCCACCAGTGTTGCCTCTTCGTCAGGCAGCGCCTCGGTGATGATGGGCATATCGCCCCACTTCTGCAGCATATCGAAATAGCAGTAAGCACGCATGAAGTATATTTCACCTATATAATGGCGTACGTTGGCGTCAGTACCGTTGATCTGATTAGCTTTATATGAAGCGAGGATATTGTTGAGCTGGTAGTTGATGGAGCGGATATTGCCCCAACTCCAGTTGTCGTTATTGTTGGATGTCTTCCACAGACCAACGCCAAACTTTCCGTCGGGCCACCAGTTAACCTGGTTGTCGGTCTGCACATCCTCTCCATAGATGCCATAGCTCCATGAGCCATGACCAGGAAGTACATCCTGATAGAACTGGTTGGCAGCGGCTTCCACCTTGCTCTCGCTTGAGAAGAATCCCTCGGGAGTAAGCGAGGAAAGCGGTTCTTGCTCAAGGAAATCATTACATGATGTGGCAGTAGCCAGTAATGTCAATGCAATGAATGAATATTTATATAGTTTCATAATCGTATCTTTTTTATATGTGTTATTACTTCTTTTTTAACTTAGAATGTCACATTCAAACCGAAAGAATAGGTTCTCTGCAGAGGATAGCCGTTGCTATGGTCAGTGCCGATAGTTTCGGGGTCAAACTGGTCGGGCAGGCTTGTGATGGTGAAGAGATTCTCCATCGAAACAAAGAAACGGACATTGTTCAGACCGATATGGTTGAGCACAGACTTTGGCAGGGTGTAGCCAAACTGAAGGTTTTTCAGGCGAACGTAGGCTGCATTGAGCAGATAGCGGCTCTGGCACTTGATGTTCTTGTCGCTATATAGCACGCGTGGCAACCATGCGTCGGTATTAGCCTGACGATATCCGTTCTGCACCGACCATGTGTTTTCGTCGCGGAAGTAGTCATCGACATCGGTGATACCGGCACACCACCACTGTCCGGAATTTGTAGCACCAAAGAGATACTCAGCACCGCCACCCCATGAACCGGTGAGGGCAAAGTCGCGCTTGAGCACACCCTGGAAGAAGGCACGTACGTCGAATCCCTTCCAACTTGCATTGAGGTCAAGACCTGTGAGGAAGCGTGGGGTGTTATTACCCAGCACCTTCAAGTCGCCATGGTCGTTGACAGTGCGTGCTCCTTGAGTGATGGCTCCGTCGTTGTCAATGTCGGCATACATGATGTCACCGGCAGCCCACTTGTCGCCCACTGAGCTCTGGTCAACCTTGGACAGATGCTCGTCCATCTCAGCTTGTGTCTTTGCCAATCCCTTGGTCTCATATCCCCAAATCTCTCCGAGATAACGTCCGGCGATATAGTTATCGATAGAATTAGTGGGGTTGTTGGGATAGCGTGTGATCTTGGTGCGGGCATCCGAGATATTGAATGTGGCGCTATATGAAATACCATTGGCAAGACGGTCGCGCCATGTCAACTGGAACTCCCAACCAAGGGTGCGGAGGTCGGTATTGTTGGTCACAGGCACTCCTGTTCCGAGGATAGAGGGCAGTTCGGGGGCATTGCCCACCATGTCCTTGGTGTTGCGTACATAGTAGTCGAACGAACCTGTGAGTCGGTTGTTGAAGAGTCCGAAGTCAAGACCAATGTCCCAGCTTTCGATTCGTTCCCATGTGAGGAGTGTCGAAACGAGTCCTGGAGCATAAGTGGTGTTTGGCTTCTTGCCGTTCTGTAACCATGAACCTGCTGCCGAGTTGTATGCAACGGTCTGGTAGGTCTGATACCAGTTATTGGTGTTCTGGTTGCCGAGCGAACCATAAGAAGCGCGTATCTTAAGAGTGTTAACTGTATTAACGAGGGGTTCCCAGAATTTTTCCCTTGCGATGTTCCATCCAAGTGATACCGAGGGGAAAGTCTTCCACATATTAGCGCGACGGAAGCGTGATGTACCGTCGTAGCGTATGTTGAATTCCAAGAGATAACGCTCGTCGTAGTTGTAGTTGAAACGGCCAAAGAAACCGGCTGTCTGCCATTGGTTGCGTGCTCCATTGACGCTCGGGACGATAGCCACGCCATCGAATCCAAGACCGGATGTAAGGTCAATCTCGGGGCGAGTGGGGTCGAGAATACCATTGCGCTGCAATCCGAAGGCGAGTGTCTTCATCTGCTCAGCCTGGAAACCGGCAAGCACATGGAAGTTATGACGCTTGGCGAGCTGGAATGTATATTCCGAATATGCCTGGAAGTTGAAGTAGTTCTCCTTGTAGGCGTCCTCATGCACATTCGATGACTTGTCATATACCCATGGGTCGCCATTCTCGTCGTAATTGTATGTCATCTGCTTCTCCCAGTGGCGGGTGGTGTTCTCGGTGCGATAGGTTAAGTCGAAGTGTGTCTGCCAGTTTTTTATCGGTTCGAGCACGAATCCTATTTGGTGAGTGAGAATGTCACGTTGTCTTCGGTCGGCACCAGCAGTAGCAAGTCCGAGAGCGGGAGCCGGAGAATCCACATAGTGTCCGTTGCGGTCGTAGAGAGGCAATATAGGCCATCCCTGACGTGCCATGTCGTTATAAAGAGCCTCGGTCAACTTGGCAGGACGCTCAAAGTCGGTGCGTGCCCAACGCATGTTGTAGTTCATCTTAATCCAGTCGGTA
>JBJEAY010000154.1:0-3005 GCA_051869575.1 Prevotella sp.
TGAAGATGTCGATGTAATATCCGGCACCCTTTCCTGCCTTCACCATAAGAACAGTGCGACGCTTCTCGCCTGCCGACATATCTACCATCCTGACGTTCGGATTCATGGCATTGAGCGTCACGTCGCCTTCAGCATATCCTTGAAGTATGGTGTTTGCTCCTTGGTTGGATTGATGATAGCCGTAGTCATCACTCCAATACGACTCGTAGGCACTGGCATCGGGCGCAAGGGCATATCCAAAACCATAGAACTGCACTGCGAGACCGTTGGGCGAGAGATGCGAACCCTTGCGACCACCGTACATGCACGCCATCATCGGGAATGTAGGGTCGTCGAAGTCCTTCAGCACCGCCATACGATGGAACGGCGAATAGCTTGACGATGTCCATCCCGGTTTGCCTACGGGCAACTCCTTGCCTATACGTCCGCCACGAAAGTCTCCGAAGCAGATACTGTTGCCGCGATAGTCGCTCCACACGGGAATGGCATCAAGAGCCTTTTGCAGTATGCCGTTGCTGCTGAGGATGTCTATGCCATAGTTCATCAATGGCTTAGCCCATGACTGTATGCTGAGAGCCGTGCCAAAGCCGTAGCCTGGCGACTCAGGCCAAAGTCCTGTAATCGGGTCGTATTGCGAAAGCATCTCGGGAATACATGCATGGTGTTCGGTAGATTCCTCTGTCAGATAGTGGAGGAAATACTCCCTACCCTTCCCGTCGGCAAAATAACTGTTGTCTTCCATTACGATAATGGGGCGCAACATAATGTCCCAACCATTGACATTCCAGTTGCCAACCTTTCCTCCACGTATCATGCCGAGGTCAACGAAGCGTCGCATCACCTCGTTCATTATCCTGCGCGTGTCCTTGCCTGTTGTTGTCATAGCTTCTGACGGATGCGCCATGAGCCAGTCGGCCATATAGTCGTATATTGCTGCAAGGCGACCACCTATGTCATCATGAATCTGCTCATAGTCGTAATAGCCGAGAATGCCTCCAGGTTCATATCCACCCTTGCCTTCTGCATCGTCGGGAGTCTCGTTGACGACAGGATTCATGTAATACACTCCCAACAGAGCCTGATTGAAGATGTCGGTGGCAAAACGGGCAAACTGCTCATCACGTGTGTTCCAATATACGTATGCCGCATCGATGGCTAATTGTAGTATCTCGCCGTTGATGCTCCTTACGGAATGTCCAGTTTGGTTGTAAGGCACAATGCGTTCCTCGCCTGTGTTCGGGTCTTTGCATCTCAGGTCACCCGTCTCGTTATATGGAGTCAGTTCGTCGAGTGAGGGTCGCTTCCATTTGTTCCATGTGCGCTCACCCGGCAGTCGCAGCGTGGGCACGGGGGCATTGCCCTCGCCTCGCTGCCAACGCTGCCCGCCGATATAGCATTGTGTATAGCGTTCTCCATCTTTCCAATACATTGCCATTCGCGAAAGAATCCACTCGGGATTAGTGGCGTGACGAGCGACGTAGGTGTCAATCTTGTGTTTCACGTCGTTAACATCATCACTTACAGCATTGATAACAGGACGGCGGGATATTATTTTTTGTCTTATCTCTGCCTTAATGACCTGCGGTTCTCCGTCGGAAGTATGGCAGAGGCTTACGGCTATCACGTTGTCGCCATCCTTGTTCAGCCAACATTCGGGAATATAGTAGTCACGCTGCGGTCCCTGTTGCCAGCAACGTCCAATGCACTTGCCGTTGACATATATGAAGCCATCGCCGGTATGCTCAAGATGCAGATGACAGATGCCTCTTCCGTCAAAGGCAAACCGATACCTATACCAAGTTATCAGCGGATTGTCACCCTGCCCATATTTCAGAGCCACGTCCTTGCCGTCGGCCTTCACCCATTGCGGACCTATGCCCCAATGCTCCTCCACTGCCTTGTTGGTATGGTGATGAAGTCCTGGACTAAGATAGAGCATATACACATCTGTCTGCTTCCCGTTGTTATCCGGCAAGCGGAAGGTAATTTTTTCCTTATCCTGAGATATGGGTGTCAATATCTTGCCGCCACACATCATCGTGACACGGTCGCCGATAGATCCGTTGACAGCCTTTTCTCCTGTCCGTCCCACTTCTACCGTCTGTCCGCCCTTGGCGCGGAACTTATAATAAATAGGGTAATAACGGTAAATGCCATGTTGGTCTATTGTCTCACCGACCTTCAATGATGTCCATTTCTTGGGTAGGGTTTCGCATGTCTTATCGATTGCAATGAGAGGCAGTGATTGTGTCTCTGTTTTTCGCTCCTTTTCTTCTATATATGAAGTCAGCCAGCGTCCGTGGTTTTGTCCGGCAGGAACATAATATACGAGCGAGCCGAATGGTTCCAGCTCATAGTCAAAGCTCAGTCCGTCGGCTTTCACCGTACCGCGGTGCCATTGTTCATGCTCCTCGGTGCGGACAAAGAAATATCGGTCGCCATTGTCCGACTTGCGTAATGCCACACTGACGAGCGAGTCGCCAGTTTCTGCCTGTATGTCCGTCAGCGTTGCACGAGCTATCCTCGTGCCATACTCTTTCAGGAATCCCGACATCTGCTGCAGTCGGTCGTATCTTGGTGTGAGACTTCCGTCCTCGCCTATTGCAGCGGCAAAGTCGTAGGTTGCAGTGGCCTCACGCGAAGCCCAGTCGCCAAAGTTTGTTCCTCCCACCATCATATAGAAGTTCAGTCCGCAGAATCCACGTTGCAAGGCATATAGCGTGATGTTCTGAGTCTGCACGGCCTCCACTCCCTCCTGTTCATGGCTCAGTTTGCCGCCTATGGCACTATACCATCCACCCTGCAGCTCGCCCGAAATGAGCGGTTTGCCTGGCATAGACCTCAACTGTTGGTTTATCAGTCTGCCGAAGCCTTTTTCAATTTGCCATCGGGGATAGCTATTCACCATATCCACGCAACCATTGAGATGTCCCGTCTTGCAGTCGCGCGCCTCCGATGTCCAACAAGTGATGAAAGGCACCTCAATACCATTCCTGCGTGAAATC
>JBJEAY010000155.1:0-3003 GCA_051869575.1 Prevotella sp.
TATATCCTTCTTGACTATATCCATTGCGTAAAAAGTGCCTGCAAAATTACACTTTGTTCTTCATTCCGCCAAACAAATTGCTGATATTCTGCATATTTACGCAGCAAATTGTCCAATTCCCTTATAACAAAGGGAGTGGGCATTATAAATTATAAATTGTAAATTATAAATTAATCAGTCTGACATCTGTGGATAAAAGTAATCATCGGAACATAAACGGATGAAACGGATTCTGATTTAGTTCCGAATAAGTTGGATTTCATCCGACCTTTTCTCGCCATGGCAATGATTGAGCAAGCTCATCATTGCTCATCTGGCTTAACGAAAACGTTCCGATGATAATTCTCTCTAAGCTCTCAGCTCTCAGCTCAGTTCTCTAAGCTTTATACCTTCCATCCTTCGCCTCCATACCATCAGATGCTACCTATTGAACTTGACGATACAATCAATACAAATAGGTTTGCCTGTATGACTCTCCACAAATACATTGGCCGGATGCATATCTTCCAGCCTAAGACGTTCAGAGATGTAATTCACGCCAGTTGAATCCCCATTATCCTTGAATCCTTTTTGCGCCACCAGTTCATCTATTTCCTCCTTTGTGGCAAGTCTCATACATTCAATATAAGGCTGTGTCAAAATGACACGAAACAATCCGTCTTCATCCCGGGTAAAGCCGATGACACGCATAATCGTTTCAGGAAAAAGGTAGTTGTGAAGAGCAATTGCCTCAAAAGCACGTCCAAGCGTGGCATAAATCGAAGTGCGGAGTTTAACGACATGCGTGTCCCCCATTTTGCAAAACACCTTAGCTTCAGCACCACGAGCCAATTCCTGCCCGTATGTCTCATGCAGCCACACCTCAGCTTCAGGAATCCAGCACCCTTTCTTTTCAGCCCAGAGTTGCACATCGTGTTCCTGACGTTCATCTATTTCCCAGTTTGCTGGAGGCGTTTGGCCGTTTCCAGCATTTTCACTTGCCTCAATGCTTTCTCGGGCGATATCACATACGAGGAGCGCCCCGATGAGGAGCGGACCAGCCGAGCAGACTCCTGCATGCTCCGACTGATTAAATCTATGAAGGTCTTCTGTTCCATTGAGTATATTATTAACCTTGTTGTCTATGTTCTGAATAATAGCTTCATCCATTTTATCAATCTTATGCATTATTTATGCAATTCCGCTGCAAAATTACACTTTTTCCTTCATTCCTCCAAACAAATTGCTGACATTCTGCATATTTACGCAGCAATTTACTTTTATGGCTTAGAGTACTCAGCTTAGAGATTAGAGAAAAGCCGTCTATCATCGTCGGCATAGTAGCTCTTCCAAATTCCCTTAAGGACAAAGGGAGTCTGCATTATAAATTATAAATTATAAATTGTACATTATACATTCATCCGTATAACATCTGTCTGACATCTGTGGATAAGATTACCGTGTCCATCCGTGTCCTCCGTGGAAAATTGTTGAGGGGCTGTTAGAGTTGTTGTTAGTTGTCCCCGTTGTCGTTAAGTCTCTCAGCTCTAAGCTCAGTTCTCTAAGCTTTAATTCCTCCTCCTCGGCCAAAAGAGATATGAGCAGAACGTCCATATCCCTTTTGCCAATGTCATTGCCCAATGCTTCATGATTCGTCAACAAAACTAAACTCTCTAAGCTCAGTTCTCTACGTTTAAGATACGATTGCTTCCTTGATGCAATTCACAATATAGCGCACATCATCATCGCTGACGTACGGACCGGCAGGCAAACAGAAGCCGACCTTGAAGATGGCCTCCGACACGCCATTGATATAGGCTACCATGTTCGGACCCTCTGAAACTTTCAAGCCTTCTGAAACCTCTGAAACCACAGCTCCGTTTCTATAAACGGGCTGGCAATGCATCGGCTTCCACACCGGACGGCACTCCACCTTCTTCTGCAACATGAACACACGCAATGCCTCTACATTCTCATTCGGCTGACAATCCGTAGTGGCACTATCCACAGCCTTGATGACACCCGCAGCACCACCCACAGCCGTTTTGATTACCTCCTTATAGGCATCCTCCTGTCCCTTGATTCTTACCTCAGGGTCAATCGTGGCTGCACAGAGCCAGAAGTTGGAATCATATCGAGGGTCTGCAGGTTGCTCATGGAGCGTAATGCCCTTCACATCCTTCAGCAGCTCCTTATACAGACTCTGCACATGCTTATGATGCGCAATGTGGTCATTCAGCACAGTCATCTGCCCACGACCGATACCGGCACACACATTGCTCATGCGATAGTTATAGCCGATGGCAGTATGCTCATAGTATGGGTAAGCGTCACGAGCCTGCGTAGCATACCACATCACCATTTCCGCGTTTTCCTGCGCAGTACGAACTTTAATTCTTTCATCCTTTAATTCTTTAATTTCTGCAACGTCATCGTTGCAGATCAACGCCCCACCACCAGATGTCGTGATCATCTTGTTGCCATTAAAACTAAGCACGCCAAACTTTCCGAACGTACCCAATACCTGACCATTGAAACGGCTGCCCATACCCTCGGCAGCATCTTCCACCACAGGAATGCCATACTTGTCGGCAATCGCCATAATCTTGTCAATTTGATAAGGCATACCATACAGAGCCACAGGCACAATCGCTTTCGGATATTTGCCCGTCTTCTCCTTACGGTCAACGATAGCCTTCTCCAACAGTTCAGGATCCATGTTCCAAGTAGTTGGCTCAGAATCCACGAACACAGGCGTAGCCCCAAGGTAGGTGATAGGATGTGACGAAGCACAGAAGGTAAAACTCTGCACAATCACTTCATCCCCTTGACCTACGCCACACGCCAGCAATGCCAAGTGCACCGCAGCCGTTCCAGCCGACAGACACACCACCTTCCTGCCAAGGTTAACGTTAAGGTTAAGGTCAAGGTTCACGAACTCTTCGATGTCGTGTTCAAACGCATTCACATTCGGCCCCATCGGCACCACCCAGTTAGTGTCAAAAGCCTCCTTGACGTATTTCT
>JBJEAY010000156.1:0-2998 GCA_051869575.1 Prevotella sp.
ATAATCTGTGCTAATCTGTGTTAATCTGTGGTCAACATAAAAAAGATCAATCTTCCATCGCCCGTCCTGGGCTAATCCAATAATCATCCTCATATCCCCAATCGAACGATGAACGAAGGATGAACGAAGGATGAACGAAGGATGAACGAAGGATGATTGGGCAAAAATGTGACTACTATTTCAGTAAAGACACAGATTTATTGTAATGCTGTAATTGTAATGACATGCTCATTTTATCCTTCAAACCCTTGATTTATAACCGATTATTATTCCTCCATACCATTACATTACAACATTACAATAAAAAATCATCCCCTTACCGCTTGTGTAAGAGTGCCCCTTCAGCGGGCGTTTGCGTAAGATGTTCCCCCTCTCAGCGGGGGAAACTATTAGGCTTTATTGAATTTTAATATCGCGGCTCCATTCTTGGGAACACTGATGCAGAGCGGTTGCTTGGAAGAGAGGTGAGCACTGACAGAAGCTCCGGTGAGAATGTCCTCGCCCTCGATGTCCTTGCCATCAGGCAAATTGAGATACTCGAAGGCATGCTCGGGGATGTTGAGCTTAAGATTGCGGTCGAGACTGTCGAAGTTGACAACCACCACAAGGAGTTGACGACCTGAACGACGCAGGAACGCATACTGCCTGTCGGGATTGAACGAGGCTGAATGGGGATTGGCATACATGAGGTCGTAGCTCTGACCACTGACCGTCTTGTCGGTGCGGGCAAAGTTCATTATCCTCGAATAAATGTCAGCCAATGCCTTCTCGTCATCGGTGAGTTTGCCTTCATCGGCTCGACACATTGTGTCAACACTCCAATAGTCGAAGATGGTGGTGCGACCGTCGCAACCACTGAATCCTTCCTTGTCCATGCCCTTCTCGCCGTACTCCTGTGCGAAATAGTGCATGTAGGGACAAGAGCGGAAAAGCGTGGAGACAACAAAGGCGGGGATAGCCTTGAAGGCATCGCCGGCAAAGAACTGCGAGGCTATGCGCTGCTCGTCGTGATTCTCAAGGAAATAGAGCATGTGGTCGGCAATGTCGTCGGTGGATTGCCATGCCGACGTGATGCGGGTGGCACTGCCGCCTGCGGTTATGTCGCGTAGAGTGTCGTACATGCCCACCTTGTCATAGAGATAGGTGAAGCCTGCCTCAACATATTGTCTATAGAGAGCGGGATTATATACCTCGCCGATGAAGAGATAGTCGGGATACTGACGGCGTACCTCGGCAATCGCCCAACGCCAAAATTCCACTGGCACCATCTCTGCCATGTCGCAACGCACTCCCTGTATGCCCTTGGAAGCCCAGAAGAGCAATATATCGCGCATCTTAAACCATGTGTCGGGAACGGGATTAAAATATCCTACGCCTCCAGCATAGTAATCCACACCATAGTTGAGTTTGACGGTCTCATACCAATCGTTCTGTCCTGGCTTGTTGTCGAAATGGTCATTACCTGTGGCCTTGGCAGGCTCCTCATGATAAGGCTCGGCAGTGCCGGCATAGAGGTCGAGATAAGGCTCGAACGAACATCCGGGACAATAATAGAAATTGTTTTGCGGATTGAAGCCATGGTCGCGGTTGTCGTCGGCACCAAGGTCTTTTACGCCCTTGGGCTTGCAGAGCGAAGCATACTGACGAGCGACATGATTGGGAACAAAGTCGATGATGACCCCAAGACGCGCCTTGCGAGCCCTGCTCACCAATGCCTCAAACTCAGCCATACGGTTATCCACATCCTCGGCAAGGTCGGGATCGACATCATAATAATCGGTGATGGCATAGGGGGAACCTGCATTACCCTTGACAATGGCAGGGTGATTGGCTGGTATGCCGTGGGCTGTGTAGTCGGTCTTGGTGGCATGGCGTATCACACCTGTAAACCAAATATGTGAGACACCTTTCTGCTGAATCGACTTAAGAACGGAAGTAGTGAGATCGTTGAATTTGCCGCATCCGTTGTCGGCAATACTACCATTCTCCTTCCGCGTCGTATTTCTGTTGCCATAAAGACGCGGAAGGAGCTGATAGATGATTATCTTGTCGTTTGACATGTGCGAATGTTATGAGATACCGTTGACTGCAACATTCTTGTCGATACGGCCAATCATACCCTGAAGAGCCTTGCCCGGACCACACTCTGTGAAGTCGTCGGCACCGTCGGCTATCATATTCTGTACGCATGAGGTCCAGCGAACACTGCTTGTGAGCTGTGCGATGAGGTTGGCCTTGATGTCGGCGGGATCAGTGTGAGGCTTTCCGTCAACATTCTGATAAACAGGGCACTGAGGAGCTGAGAATTCTGTCTTCTCGATAGCTGCCTGGAGTTCGTCCTTGGCAGGTTGCATCAGTGGAGAGTGGAAAGCACCACCCACCTTGAGGGGAAGGGCACGCTTGGCACCGGCGGCCTTCAACTTCTCGCATGCCTCGTTGATGGCCTCAACATTTCCAGATATAACAAGCTGACCGGGGCAGTTGTAGTTGGCGGGGACAACGACTGATCCCTCCTTGCTCACCTCGGCACAAATCTCCTCAATCTTATCGTCGGACAGACCGACAATGGCAGCCATTGTGGAAGGCGCAGCCTCGCATGCCTTCTGCATAGCCATGGCACGAGCATAGACAAGACGCAGACCATCCTCGAAATTCAGTGCGCCTGCTGCCACAAGAGCAGAGAACTCACCAAGAGAGTGACCAGCCACCATAGAGGGCTTGAACTCGTCGCCAAGACTGATGGCCTTGATGACACTGTGGAGGAAAACGGCAGGCTGAGTAACCTTAGTCTGCTTTAGTTCTTCGTCAGTACCGTCGAACATAATGTCGGTGATACGATAACCGAGAATATCATTAGCTTTCTCAAAAAGCTCTTTTGCCTTTGGATTGTTGTCGTAGAGGTCCTTACCCATTCCTACGAACTGTGCTCCCTGTCCGGGAAAAACGAATGCTTTCATCTTTTTTTTCTATGTTTTATTAAGTTTCGTATTATATTATA
>JBJEAY010000157.1:0-2998 GCA_051869575.1 Prevotella sp.
GAAAGCTATACCTCCTTTACGTTTGTATGGCATAACAGCCCAATCTCCTCCACCATTATATTGACGCTGTTTAACAACCCATGTTGTACCATCATCAGCAGAGATTATTTGTTCTTTGGCACTTACAGGACCAAGTCTAAATGGCATATTATCTATTGTGTATTCTATTTGAAACTTATCATTTGATGAATAGCCAACCATAATAATACTTGCTTGCCCAGCATTATAAAAAGCATTGATTGCATGCTCTGTCTCATTACTACAAGCGTCGTAGTGAATAACATGCTGAGCAGTAACAAGATAACCATTATTTAGTAAAAAACCTGTTCCTGCCCAACCAGGAATCACATTGTCTCCTATATGAATATAGCATTCAATGTAGTAAACAAACGGAAATTCTTTATCAATGTTATTTGGACCTGGCTCTGGTTTAATTTTCACTCGAGTTATTTGTCCTCTTACTTTTTTAAGTTTCGATTCTTGGTCAGCTATCGCTTGGTTAGCCTTGATTAACTCCTTGCGCAATGAGTCAAGCTTTGCAGCATCTCCCTTTGCCGCAGCAATCTGCTCAGCCAAACGTTTACTTTGCGCGACAAGGTCATCTTGCAATTTATAATTCCATGCACCCATTGCACCTAATGCTCCAAGGAAGACTATTGCCATAATCGCCATAGCTCGCTTATATGGTCGCAATGCTTGTTCACGGAACAAGTTTAGACGTGTGGTCAAACGCAAACTCTTTACCATTCCCTTTTCACCAGCAGGAACATTAAAACCTAACTTTGGACCATTTACAGAGAGTTGAATCTCATCTCCATTCTGCAGATACCATTCTTTCGTAACCTGCTTCCCGTTTAGGAATGTGGAGTTAGTTTGAGACAATTGAACCAATTTCCAATTCTCTCCGTCTCTCACAATAGCCGCATGACGACGGCTAACTGTTGTGAAGCTGTCATCGAATCTGACTTGGCATTTCGGATCTCGTCCTAACTCAATTTGGTCAACGATAATTGTTTGTTGCTCGCCGGCTTTATGAAATTTCGTCGTTACCTTATGCTCAAGGACATAAAAACGACGGTCTCCACCTGCGATTGATTTCATACCTGCTCCAATAGAGCCTTTTAAAGTACGTTTGTACTGAACTGTAGGTTGTGCCATATTATAAGATTTTTAAATTGTTGTAATAGTAAATATTAATATCCTTCTATTCTCATTTTTACGTTTCCGATTGTGATAATGTCTCCTATCTTCAATGGGACACCACAATTGTCTATTTCCTGTGAACCAACGTATGTGCCATTAAGGGAACGAACCCATTCTGAATGTTTCTTACTTGGAGTTACGCATTTATTGCCACATCTTCGACATGGAAAACTGTCTATGCTCTTTCTTGCAATAGAGCAGTCGAGCCGCCATTGCCCATCGCGGATAATCCAAGAGCCAGTCGACGCTTGCAATTCCAATGTAGCATGACATCTACTGATATATGTATCCATTGACTCTTTAAGCGAAATAACATTATAGGTATCATCACTTTCTCTGCCAATCGTGATAATCATTCTATTAGTATTCTTTGCAAGATCATTGAGATAGTATTTCATACCATGGTTTTCACCTTCCATAATATGCAAGAGATACCCTCTGGATGCTTTTTTTGAGAAATCATCTTCTTCAAATACATAATTCCTAACCTTCATTTCGAATGTAGATGGAATCAATGGCATTACATCATCTACCGTCTGCAGACGTTCTTGATAGTTGGGCTTAAGACATCCTTCAATTAGTTCGTACCAATTTTGCAAATACTTGTTATCAGCAATCAGTTGCCTACTCCATTCTCCCTTTTTTCCTTTTGCTACATAGTTGGGCAAATCGGCTTCATCCTCAAGGGGGCCAAATGGCAATTCTCCTGTAATCAACTGAAACATCATTACTCCAAAAGAAAAGATATCAGTTGTTGGCAATACGGTAGCATTTCCTCTTTTGGGATTAATCTGTTCGGGTGGCATATAGGCAAATGTACCAAACCTCTGTTGTGGAACTCCAAATATTCCTCTTTGAGTCAATCGTTTGTTTTGGTCACCAGATATGCCAAAATCCGTCAAAACGGCTGTTCCATCTTGTCGAATCAAGACATTCTCTGGTTTTAAGTCACGATGAACTTTTCCCCTTTGATGCAACGCCTTCAAACCTAACAAAACCTCCTTTGCAACAACACTAAAGTTAGCCTGTCCTTTTTCTGCAGCTCCCATAAGGTCACCACCAGAACAATATTCCATCAAAATGTAAGGATTGCCCTCTGCAGTTCCTCTGCCTAAAGACCGAACAAGATAGTTGCTTTCAATCTTACCTGTATCGTATTCCATATCGAATCTTTTCAGCAATTCCTGACGTTCTTGCGACACGACTTCCCAAAGCTTAAGCAACTTTAAGGCGTAGGTTGTCCCTGCGTTGTCATGTACACGATACACACTTCCATATGTACCCTCGCCCAAGTTACGGTCAACGATAAATTGATCGTTGATTTTGTCACCCGGATTATATACACATCTATTGCAAAGGATAACTTCTGACATATTAATCATTGAATTCAAATAGCCTGTTACCGAGACAAATAATGTCTCCCTTTTCCAATTTCATTTTTCTTCCAACCCTAAGCATTGTGGATTTTGAAGCACTAAGATCTTCTATATACCAATTATCCCCATCTCTTGTTAATATTGCTTGTTGCTGGGAAGTTATCGTTTGATTGTTGGGATCAGTATTCGACCTATTTAATATTATCTCATTTCCAGAATATGTAATCGGCTGATAATCTCGATTTTCCCTTGCCCATGCTATTGGCTTTAGAGTGCAGAATCCATATTCGCCTTGCATAACAGGAGAATCCCATGCGGCAACTGTCCCTGACATTTTTCTTATTGGACTTCCGCAAGTTGGACAAAATCGGACATTTTCGGGAAGAGGATTTCCACACTTGTTACATTTCTTTATGCTT
>JBJEAY010000158.1:0-2997 GCA_051869575.1 Prevotella sp.
AGCTGAAGAGGTCACGGCAATGGACAATAATCCAGCCGTGACCATCAATCTTGTTATGTGTTCAAAAGATTTATTCATTTATTACAGTAATTCCATGGTGTCGGTGGCAATCATCAGTTCCTCATCGGTCGGGATGATACATACAGTCACCTTCGAATCTGCTGTTGAAATAATCTTCTCTACACCACGAAGTCCCTTGTTGACTTCCTTGTCAATCTTCACACCAAGGAATTCCAGTCCCTCGCAAGATTCCTGACGAGTGCTCCACTGGTTTTCGCCAACACCGGCAGTGAAGACGATGATGTCAACACCACCCATGGCAGCAGCATAAGCACCGATATACTTCTTAATGCGGTAGTTGTACATGTTCATTGCCAAGACAGCCTTGGGCTCGCCTTTCTCGCATGCTGCTTCAACCTCGCGCATGTCAGACGACAGCTCTGTGATACCGAGCACACCGCTCTTCTTGTTAAGAAGGTCGGAGATTCCGTCGGCATCAAGACCGAGTTTCTTCTGCAGGAATGCAACTGCACCACCGTCGATGTCGCCCGAGCGAGTACCCATCATCACGCCCTCAAGAGGAGTAAGACCCATTGACGTGTCAACACATTTTCCTCTGTCAACGGCAGCAATAGAGGCACCATTGCCGATGTGGCAGGTGATGATCTTCTTGTCCTCGGGATTAACTCCCAGGAAATCGCACACGCGCTTTGCCACATATCTGTGACTTGTGCCGTGGAATCCATAGCGACGGATGCCGTATTTCTCATACAGTTCGTAGGGCACTGCATACATATAGGCATAGTCGGGCATTGTCTGATGGAAGGCAGTGTCGAACACTCCCACCTGGGGCAGTCCGGGCATCAGTTCGCTTACAGCCTTCACTCCCTTGAGGTTAGCGGGATTGTGGAGCGGAGCAAGGTCGCTGCACTCCTCAAACACCTTGAGCACCTCATCGGTGAGCAGTACGCTCTTGTTGAACTTTTCACCACCGTGCACCATACGATGTCCTACGGCATCAATCTCCTTGAGATCCTTGATGACACCGATTTCGGGGTCGGTGAGCAGAGAGAAGATAAACTTCACACCCTCGGTATGTTCGGGGATGTCATGCATTATCTGCTTCTTTTCTCCGTTAGCTAATTTCACCTTGACGAATGCACCGTCCAAACCAACTCTCTCAGCACCTCCTGAGGTCATCACCTCCTTGGTGTCCATGTTGTAGAGCGCATACTTGATAGATGAGCTTCCACAGTTGAGCACTAAAATCTTCATAAACGTATTTTAATTGGGGGAGTTCAAGGAGTTCAAGGAGTTTAAAGGAGTTAAAGACAAATGTTTATTAGTCAGTTTGATGGCTGTTGTTGATAATACCCTGACAATACAAGTTTAGAAATTTGCTCGACTCTTCCAAGGAAAACATGAGATTATTGAACATCTCCTGGCTAATATAACCTAAATCCCTTGAAAGATAAATATAGCATCTGCATTCTTCAAGACTGCCTTGAGCAATATTCATAAACCTCAATTTGTCCTGCTTGCTTAACTTTTTATAACCTTCAGATATATTAGCGGCAATGGAAACTGCAGCTCTTCTAAATTGCGAACATAGTCCAAAACGTTCGTTTTCAGGAAATTCAGCTGTAGCTTTGTAAGAAAGAAGAACAAAATTATAAGCCTTCTTCCATGCGATAACATCCTCAAATCTGAAAGTCATTACTATTGTCTTTAACTCCTTTAACTCCTTTAACTCCTTTAACTCCAAGTTATTAATAATTACTTCTTCGCGTCCATAGCCTGACAAGCTGTGATTGCCACCATCTTGTAGATGTCGTCAACAGAGCAACCTCTTGAGAGGTCGTTCACCGGACGTGCGATACCCTGGAGGATAGGTCCGAGGGCAGTGGCACCACCGAGACGCTCTACCAACTTGTATGAGATGTTGCCCACTTCAAGACAAGGCACAACCAATACATTCGCATGACCTGCAATCTTGCTTCCGGGAGCCTTCTTTGCACCTACGGCAGGAACGAGCGAAGCGTCGGCCTGCAACTCACCGTCAATCTGCAATGTCGGGTCGAGTTCCTTGGCAAGGCGTGTGGCCTCTACCACCTTATCCACTACCTCATGACTTGCACTGCCCTTGGTAGAGAAACTCAACATTGCCACACGAGGCTCTGCGAATCCAGCAACGCTCTTGGCGGTCTGAGCCGTGCAGACTGCAATCTGTGCCAACTGCGATGCATCGGGCATAGGAGTCACGGCAACGTCACCCATCACGAGTATGCCTTCCTCACCGTATTGAGGCTTGTCGGTGATGAGCAGCATAGCTCCACTCACGCATGAGATGCCAGGGGCACACTTGATAATCTGCAGAGCCGGACGCAGAGTGTCGCCAGTTGTGCTCAGTGCACCGCTGATCTGTCCGTCGGCACCTTCGGTCTTGATAATCATACAACCAAGGTACAGAGGATTCTTAACCAATTCGCGGGCCTGCTCGATAGTCATTCCCTTCTTCTTGCGTAGTTCGGCAAGCAATGTGGCATATTCCTCTGCCTTGGGATTGTTTTCAGGATCGATTAGTGTTGCCTTGTCGATATTGGTCAGACCCCATTCCTTGGCCAATTTGTGCACCTCGTCGGGATTACCGATGAGGATTAGGTCGGCCACCTCGTCAGCCAGAACTCTGTCTGCTGCTCTTAACGTGCGCTCCTCGGTGGCTTCGGGGAGTACGATGCGCTGCTTGTTACTTTTAGCGCGCTCGATGATTTTCTGAACTAAATCCATAGTTTGTTTCTTTAATGTATATGTTTTGTAATCTTGACTTTGCAATTTCACGTTGCAAAAGTAACAAAAAAAATCGAGATAGTAGAAAAAAAACTATTTTTTTTATTATTTTTATATATTGCAGCCATTCTTCATTTAATAACACTCTTCATTTATATACACATAATATTCCAAATGAACATTTCAAAACCTTAAAAAATATAAAATTAT
>JBJEAY010000159.1:0-2997 GCA_051869575.1 Prevotella sp.
TTGCGCCCGATAAACGTATAAGGGTATAAAAAATGAAGAATCAGAGGAATTGTATGTTTTTAATCTTGGTGGCATTGATAGTTAGCTGTTCAAACCACCAACTAACAGAAAGCGTGTCTGAGGTAATGTCTGAAGCTGTGGTGGACGAAAAGGCTAAAGCCAATGCCGAGTTTAACGCTCTGATGGACAAGGCGCGCTGGGGCGACGGACAAGCCTTTCTGAAACTGGCTGACTGCTATCGTGATGGTATAGGAGTAAAGCCAGACTTTCTTGGGATGGTGTGCATGGCATTTATAAAAAGGCTGATGAACACGCCTTGCTGTCAAGACGTGGAGCACGATGGTTGCTTGATTCTTTGAGTGTGGATAGTGTGGTTGTGGAATAATACAATCTTCGCTCATACAAGTATCATTTTCCACCCTTTCATCGACTTTCCATCGAATTTGCATCGAATTTGCATCGAATTTGCAACGAAGGAAGAGCGGAGGAACAGCGGAGGAACAGCGGAGGAACAGCGGAGCAGAGCTTCGAGATTAAAGGATTAAATAATTAAAGAATTAAAGTGTCTATTCTGTTTCAATAGACACTTTTTTATTTGATACACTGCTTTACTATACACCTTAATTTATGAATTAAGCATAAAAATCGTCAACCTTCACCTTTTGCCCCGAAAGCCCGATGTACAAAGGGTTTCCCGAGGTGAAGGTTGGTCGAAAAACCTTCACCCAACCTTCACCTTTATAATATTATGTATCCTGAAATGTTAAAGCCGAGCGGAGGAAGTGTTAAAAGTGAGACTTTTAACTATTTTTTTCGGGAGAGTATTGGATTTTTTGAATTTTTTTGCTTAACTTTGTGGGCGAATTCCGAAAGGATTCAACCTTACTAACGCCCAATAATTGGGTAAATGAAAAACTTAAATTATTTATATTATTTTAAAAAATATGGAATTACAAATCTTAACTCCAAGCATGATGGAGGGAACCAAGGGCCAGGACCTTGTGTTCGAAGTGGAAGCATTCCTTGAGGAAGGCTTCGAGTTTCGCCGTAATGTTATCAACGGCAAGTTGGAAATGCGCTTTAAGGATGAGGCTGAGTGGCGAGCCCTCTCCGACGAGGTGCTGAACACTATCGTCATCAATGCGCGAGAGGAAGGAGTGGGAGGCGACAGTTCGCCCCGCAAGGTCATCGAGGAATACATCCATTCGATGGCTGTAAGCGACTACAACCCTATCGCCAACTATCTCAACGGCATAGGCGAGTGGGACGGCGAAGACCATGTGTCGCGCCTCTTTAATCGTCTTCCCGGAGTGAGCGACGAGATGAAGGGTTATCTCCGCATCTGGATTCGCTCGATGGTGGCGCATTGGTTGCAGATGGACACTCAGCATGGCAACGAGTGCGTGCCGGTACTCATCGGAGAGCAAGGCTGTGGCAAAAGCACGTTCTGCAACCGCCTTCTTCCGCCGGAATTGCGCTCCTACTTCTTCGACCACATCAATTTCACCAACCGTTTCGACCTCGAGATGGCTCTCACGCATGCACTCCTCGTAAATATCGACGAGTTCAACATCGTGACTCCATCGCAGATGGCAAAGCTCAAGCAAAACCTGTCGAAGGTGAAGGTGAACAGTCGCCCCATCTTCGGGCGGACAACTGAGGACCGCAAGCGTTATTCCTCATTCATTGCCACCACCAACGAGCGTCATCCGCTGTGCGACCCCACAGGAAGCCGCCGATTCCTATGCATCGAGATTCCATCGGGAGAGTTCATCGACAACGACTCACCGATTGACTATGCCCAACTCTATGCCCAGATTCTGAGCGAACTGCGTCAAGTGGGCACTCGCTATTGGTTTACGCGTGAGGAAGAGAACCGCATCCAGGATCTCAACACGCCATTCATGAAGACCGACGACATCGACGTGATGGTAGCATCATCGTTCGACTTGGAGAAAAGCGAGTCAGAAGGTCAGTGGATGAGCGGAAACGAGGTGATAGCCGTCTTGTGCCGGAATTACTCTCAACTTAAGTCCGACTCTGGTCTTAAGTTAAGGCTTGGCAAGGCCTTAAGGTATCTTGGCTGCAAGGCCAAGCACACGAAGAGAGGCCAGGAGTATCTCCTCAGCGCAAGGAAATAAAGTAAAAGGTGAAGGTTGGGTGAAGGTTTTTCGACCAACCTTCACCTTCTGAAACCCTTTGTACATCGTGGTTTCAGGGCAAAAGGTGAAGGTTGACGATTTTTAAGTGTAATTCATAACCCCCCGAACAAATCATCCATAGTCACCTCATTCTGAACCATGTTCCAGTATTCATTATGTGTTACTCCGAAGGTGGTGAGCATGGTGAGATGCAGGGAGCAACGTGTGGAAGTGGCATTGCGAAATGACTCGATTTTGTTTTGCAGACTATCTGCGTAAGCCTTGTCAATGGTGAATGGAGAATTGGCAAATTTCATCTCGCAGATGTTTATGACATTGTCGCCTCGTGATATGAGAAGGTCGATTTGTGCATTTGCGTTACGCCACGAACACACGTTTGACACAATGCCGGAAATGCCGAGGGCTTGCTTCACTTGTTTGATGTGTTGCAGACATACACGCTCGAAGGCGAATCCCTTCCATGCGTTATGTTCGCCCGAGAGCCATGTGTGCGACCAATAAGCCTCGTCGCTGAAAGCATTCTTCAGAATACAATGATAATAGAATATGGTGTAGTTGTCTATTAGTTGGAAGAGTGTGCCTTGGCTTTCCTTGCCATAGGCGACATAGCTGCGAATGAAACCACATTCCTCGAGTTCGTCGAGCACTTGGGTGAATGTGCCGCCGTCCGATAGTTTTGTTCTTTCTTTCTGCCTATTAACATGTCGAATATCTTTAAATCCGCTGCAAATATAATAAAAAAATGCTTATAATCAGCGGAAACTATGTTAAAAATACATATTTCTGTATATTCTAACTTAAAAGTATACCACCCCTAATAATTAAAAAGTATACC
>JBJEAY010000160.1:0-2989 GCA_051869575.1 Prevotella sp.
CAAGGTCATGCTGTATATCCTCGCCATCTCCATCACTGAGCAGGCGCGAGGCGATAAGCGGATTCTGCGAGGCATCCTTCATCCACACCACCGGACCGCTATACACTGGGGCTATCTTGAGAGCCACATGCAGTTCGCTGGTGGTGGCACCGCCAATCATCACGGGTATGTGAAGTCCCGCCTTCTCCATCTCGCGCACCACGTTGATCATCTCCTCAAGACTCGGCGTGATAAGTCCGCTGAGACCGATGATATCCACTTTCTCCTCGATAGCCTTGCGCACTATCTGCTCGGGTGGCACCATCACTCCCATGTCGATTACTTCGTAGTTGTTGCAAGCCATCACCACGCCCACGATATTCTTGCCGATGTCGTGTACATCGCCCTTGACGGTGGCAATGAGCACTTTGCCGGATTTTTTTGAGGGGGTTGCGGATAATTCAGATAATCCGGGATTTTCTATATGGGGCTGCAATATGGCGACTGCCTGCTTCATCGTGCGGGCAGTCTTCACCACCTGCGGCAGAAACATCTTGCCACTGCCGAAAAGCTGTCCCACGGTGTTCATGCCGTCCATCAGAGGGCCTTCGATGATGTTCACCGCCTTGGGATATACGGTGAGAGCCTCGGCGAGGTCTTCCTCAAGATGTTCGCCGATACCCTTGACGAGGGCATATTGCAGTCGCTCGGCGAGAGGCAGTTCGCGCCACTGCTCATGTTGGGTGGCAGACGACGAGGGATTGTTGCTTACAGACTCCTGCTCGGCCTTGATTTTCTCTGCCAATGAGATAAGACGCTCGGATGCATCCTTGCGGCGATTGAGCACCATGTCCTCGATAATCTCAAGTTCGTCGGATGGAATGTCGCTATATAGCACCTTGGTGGCAGGGTTGACAATACCGAAATCCATACCCTTGGATATGGCATGATAGAGGAATACGGCATGCATTGCCTCGCGAATCCAGTTGTTGCCTCGGAATGAGAAGGAGAGGTTGCTCACTCCTCCGCTCACGTGGGCTCCAGGCAGATTGGTGCGTATCCATTCGGTGGCACGTATAAAGTCGGCTGCGTATGCATCATGCTCCTCCATACCAGTGGCTATGGCAAGCACATTGGGGTCGAAGATTATGTCGAGAGGATTCATCCCGACCACCTGGGTAAGAATACGATATGCACGCTGTGCTATCTCTATTCGTCGCTCGTAGGAAGTGGCCTGTCCCTGTTCGTCGAAGCACATCACCACCACGGCGGCACCATAGCGCATGACGTCGCGTGCATGACTCACAAACACGTCCTCACCCTCCTTGAGCGATATGGAGTTGACGATACACTTGCCCTGCACGCACTTGAGTCCTGCGGTAATGACATCCCACTTGGATGAATCAATCATAATAGGTACGCGCGCGATCTCGGGTTCGCTTGCCACGAGATTGAGGAATGTGGTCATCTCCTCACGCGCATCAAGCAGACCGTCGTCCATATTGATGTCAATCACCTGCGCTCCGTCCTCCACCTGCTTGCGTGCGATGGTGAGAGCCTCATCATATTTCTTTTCCTTGATAAGTCGGAGGAACTTGCGCGAACCAGCCACATTGCATCGCTCGCCCACATTGACGAATCCCACCTCGGGAGTTACGTCGAGCAACTCAAGTCCACTGAGCCACATTGTCGTTGGCTTAGGTTGGGGAAGACGCGGTTTCACTCCATCGACTAATGGAACATAGCGGGCGATAAACTCGTCGGTGGTGCCACAGCATCCGCCGATGATGTTGACAAGTCCCTCGTTGATATACTCGGCAATCTGAGGAGCCATCGAGTCGGCAGTCTCGTCGTAGAGACCGAGCGAGTTGGGCAGTCCGGCATTGGGATGGCAACTGACGTAATAAGGAGCCTTGGACGCGAGTCGGGCAAGGAAGGGTTTCATCTGACGCGCACCGAAGGAGCAGTTGAGCCCCACGGAGAAGATGTCGTAGGTGCTGATGCTTGCGAGGAAGGCGTCGAGTGTCTGTCCGCTGAGCGTGCGTCCGGCCAAGTCGCTCACCGTCACCGAGAGCATCACAGGCACATCCCTACCCTTTCGGCGTATGACATCCGTGGCTGCATCCACAGCCACCTTGGCGTTGAGTGTGTCGAAGATAGTTTCGATGAGCAGCACATCCACTCCTCCATCCACCAATGCCTCCATCTGCTCTGAATAGGCAGCGAAGAGTTGGTCGTAGGTGAGTTCGCGCATGGCGGGATTGCTCACGTCGGGGCTCATCGAACAAGTCTTGTTGGTAGGTCCCACCGAACCCGCCACAAATCTTGGACGGGAGGGAGTGGAAAACTCGTCGGCAGCCCGACGCGCCAGTCGTGCCCCCTCGTATGCCATCTCGCGGCTCACGTCCTCCAGGCAGTAGTCAGCTTCGGATATACGTTGACTGCTGAAGGTGTTGGTGGAAATGATGTCCGCACCGGCACGCAGATAGCGTCGGTGAATATCGAGTATCACGTCGGGACGCGTGATGTTGAGCATATCGTTGTTACCCCTCATCTCTACGGCATTGTCGGCAAAGCGAGAACCTCGGAAGTCCTCCTCGGTCAATCCGTAGCTCTGAATCATTGTGCCCATCGCTCCGTCGAGCACCAATATTCTCTCCTTGATTATCTCTCTTATATTCATATTGTCAAAAGTGCTTGATAGCCCTGTCCATCTCGCGCCGGTCCTCCTTTTCCTTCAGAGTCTGTCGCTTGTCGAATTCCTTCTTACCCTTGCACAAGGCGATGTCCATCTTAGCCCTGCCCTTGTCGTCGATAAACACGAGCAGGGGCACGATGGTGTATCCCGTCTGCTTGGTTGCGCTCTGCAGTTTTTGTATCTCCTTCTTGTTGAGCAATAACTTGCGGTCGCGCTTCATGTCGTGATTATTGTATGAGCCATAGAAATACGGACTAATGCTCATGCCCTTCACCCATATCTCTCCGTTGTTGATATAGCAGAAGGTGTCCA
>JBJEAY010000161.1:0-2988 GCA_051869575.1 Prevotella sp.
TTATGGTATGTCAAGTTCATTTGCTCCATCATCCTCAAATTCAGCCAGCGGTATCTATAACCTGTATAAGAAGGCATACAGTTGGGCTCAGCCTTATGATGCAGACGGAAATCGTATTAAATATCCAGGTGGTGATAACCAGTCATACAACCCAATAAACGAATGGGAACACAATATTTCCAATCGCGAAACATATCGTGTGCTTGGTTCATTCTCCGCAACATTGCATTTGGGCGAAATATTAGAGTCTCTTAAGGGATTGGATTATAAATTCACCTTTGGACCAGACTACCGTCACTATCGTCAGGGAGACTATATTGATACAGAGTCCGCATATATATGGATGAGCGGTGGTAAGAACCAGGCACGTTGGCAGCAACGTCGCGACTTCTCTTGGACTCTTGACAACATGATTACATACAATAATACGTTTGCCAAGAAACATAATGTGGGTGTCACTTTACTCCAATCTGCGTCAAAATGGAACTATGAAACAGCAAGTATGGCTCTTTCAGGACTTGAGCAGGATATGTATAAGTGGAATGCCATGGGTTCACTCGACATTACCGACTCAACAAATGGCGCAAGCATGAGCACAGGTATTAACGACCGTCAGCTTGAGTCATATATGATTCGTATCAACTATGGTTTCGATGACCGTTATTTGCTTACAGCCTCTGCCCGTTGGGATGGTGCCTCTCAGCTTTCAAAGGGTCGCAAGTGGGCGTTCTTCCCATCTATGTCACTTGGTTGGAGAATTCAGCAGGAGAGTTTCCTCCGCGATGTGAATTGGTTGTCAAACTTGAAGATTCGTGCAGGTGTCGGAACAACAGGTAACTCTGCGATTAGTCCTTATTCTACTCTCGGTCTTATCCAGTCTATCTATGTTCCAACAGCTTCTGGTCAGGAGAAAGCATATCTTATGAATGATCCTGCGTATGTACAGAATGTTCTTGTGATGGCCAATACGGAAGTGGGTTGGGAGAAGACTACGCAGTGGAACTTTGGTATCGATTTCGGCTTCCTGAAAAATCGTATCAGCGGTAGCCTCGAGTTCTATACTTCAAAGACCAAGGACCTTCTTCTCAATATGTCCATTCCTACAGTAACTGGTTATGGATCAACTATTGGAAACATTGGTAAGACATCAAACAAGGGTGTTGAACTTACTCTCAATGCTATCCCTGTGGAAACAAAGGACTTCGTTTGGAATTCGTCTTTGAACGTCAGCTGGCAGAAAGACAAGATAGAGGAACTTTCAAATGGTAAGGAAGACGATATCGCCAACGCATGGTTTATTGGTGAGCAGCTCAGCGTTTATTATGGCTACTCAGCCGTAGGTTTGTGGCAAGATACACCAGAAGATCAGGCAGAGATGGCAAAATGGAATGAGAATGGCGAAAACTTCTCTCCAGGTAAGGTTCGTCCATTAGACGTGGATGGAGACTACAAGATGACTGATGCTGACCGAGTTATTATCGGTAACCGCAGACCTACTGTAACTGCAGGTTGGACCAATACCTTCAATTACAAGGGCATCGAACTAAGCTGTCAACTCTATGGTCGTTTCGGCTACTGGGCACAACGTCCTGTACAGAGCCTGTTTGGTTATGGAACACTCGGCGAGTGCGTTGACTATTGGACTCCCGACAATACAGGGGCATCTTATCAGAAGCCAATCCTTACAACTGTTCAGACTGGTGATGCCGATCCATATTCAGCAGCTCTTACCTATAAGAAAGCAAACTTTATAAGAATGCGTAACATCTCTATTGGATACCAGTTGCCTAAGGACATTGTCAAGAGGTTTGCAAAGAATGTAAAGGTTTATGCTCAGGTCATTAACCCATTCGATGTATATCAGTCAATTGATGGTCTCGACCTCGATACTAATCAGCAGTTCTACAACCGTAGTTGGGTGGTTGGTCTTGAGATTGGTTTCTAATTCATTAATATAACATTAAAATTGAATTTACAATGAAAATCAATAATTATATAAAAGTTGGTGTTCTGTTGTCTATGATGCAAGGAATAGCATCTTGTTCCAGTGATTTCCTTGATGAGAATTATACCACTGGTTATTCAACAGAGTATTTCCAGACAGCAGAGGGACTTCAGGCTCTCACGAAATCTCTCTATGGTTCAATCCGTTGGATTGGAGGTTATGAGAGCCAAGGTTATTATGCAATGATGGGTGGTACTGACGAGTTTGCCATTGGAACAGATATGTCAAACGAGATGTGGCAGACATACGATATACGTATGGCTCCGACGTGGGTCACTTTGAATGGTAATACAGGTACAAATAACAGTATTTGGGACACATCATACTATGGTATTGCATCTTGCAACCAGATTATTGCCAGTGCCGAAACTGTTGAGGACGAAGCTGTACGTAATGCATGTCTTGCTCAGGCCTATTTATATCGTGGCTTCAGCTATTATATCCTCACTACACAGTTTGGTCATTGTGTGCTTCAACTAAAGCCTGCTGACGGTATTATCCGTTCATTTGAGAATACTACTCCACAGCAATGCTGGGAACAAGTTATATCTGACCTTGAACAGGCCTATAACCTTTTCGATGGCGAAACCAACGAACTTGTAGGCAAGGGAGAGAGCTGGACAAAAGCAACAGCTGCTCATTTCCTGGCAAAAGCATGTCTCTTTGCGGCTTCTGAGCGTAATGCCGATTGGAACTCTTCAATGAAGGAAAGCTTCTTGAAGAAGGGTCTTGAAGCAGCAAACTATGCTATACAAGCGCGTAAACTTGAGAGCGATGTTATCGACCTCTATGGCAACTGGACTGGTCCGAACTGTGATATAGAAAAAAGTGATGAGTTATTAATGGTAGTACCCCAAGATGAGAATTTTAGTGGACGCACTACAAACCGTAACGCAGGCGCTTTCTTCAACCCTCAGTTCTCAAACTTTGCAAACACAACACTCGGTGGAGAACGTGGTGTTATTTCAGGCGGTAAGGATTTC
>JBJEAY010000162.1:0-2986 GCA_051869575.1 Prevotella sp.
AGAAGATAAATTGCCATCAACAACACCAATAGGGAATTCCACAAGTTGCACTGTTATATTATCAAGACCACCTGCCTCATTTGCTTGTTGAACAAGCATATTAGCCCTTTCAGCCAATGAAAGGTCATGACGTGAAACAGTACTTTGTATTCCCTTATTATTAACCATACCACTAAGGCCATCAGAACATAATACAAAAACGCTTCCTGGCTCGGGGGTTATCGGAGTTGGACACATTACAGGTGCTGTCATGTTTTCCAGTCCCAAAGCATTTGTAATCTGATTTTTATCTTGATGGTGCTCAGCTGCTTCTTGTGAGATTTCACCAGCATCAACAAGAGTCTGAACATAAGATTGGTCTTTAGTTAATTGCCTAATGGAGTTGTTACTTACAAGATAAATGCGACTGTCGCCAACTGAACCAAAATATACCTGGCCATCCTTTATTATCAGCATTACACATGTTGCTCCCATACCACCCAACTCTGGATTCTGGCTTGCTTTTCGAAGAATAGCCTGGTTAGCAGCAAACATACAACGGTTGATAGCCTCTTCTGGAGTTTGGAAGGTATTGTCTGTAAGTATATCTTTTATGACAGTGACTGCGAGTTGGGAAGCCACATCGCCTGCATTTTGTCCTCCCATACCATCACATACTGCCACTACTCTACCATTAGGACTGTCAAAGGTTATCAAACTATCCTCATTGACAGCTCTTGTCCTGCCCTTATCTGTACAATTAGCAATAATGCAGTTTTCCATAATTATCCGAGTTTTGGTATTGCTATAAATATGAAGACTGTATTGCCGAGACGAATGATATCATAGTTTTTCAATTCACCTTCGTCTGACAATTCCTTGTTGACAAATGTTCCGTTGCTGGACTGTTCATCTCTATATTTAAACTTATTATCAACATTACGATAAAGAATAGACATGTGTCGCCCAGACATTTGGTTATCCTCTGGTACGGAAATATCACAATTGCGATCTCTACCTATGAAGTTCTTGCCTTCATATATGTTATACGATCTACCAAGAGGATTCCTGTTATATGTCACAAGGAAGCCAACTAATTTTCGTCCCTGTGCCGTCGCTGCACCCATTGGCTGGCGAATAACAGTACCACCACCAACAGGACCTTGTACAGGCTGTTGTCTATGACCATCTTGTTGACCACCCCTAACAAGTGTTTCTCCTGATGCATCCATACCTCCGAACGATGCTGATCCTCCAGACATTTGGTTAGAACCAGCAGGAGGAGAGACCATCGTCCCCCCTACTGCTGGTTCGTTATGCTGAACATATTCTGGTTGTGGTGAATACTGTGGTTCATTAGCGCCCTTAGGACATAACGGACATTCATCACCATAAATACTCGAATCGTAAATGTGTCCGTTAGGACAAACTTTCTTTGGCATATATTCAATATTTTTTCTGTTAAACTTTATGGAAGGAACTCGATTATCCGATAAATTCCTCACCACCCATCATATTGTCATAGCCTTCAGCTTCATCAGCTTCAGCTAAATCCCCGCTGGGATCATCTACATTTCCTTCAAGGGAACCGTTATCATAACCCTCGGCTTCTGCCAAATAGTTATCTTCGGGTTCGTACACCTCAACAGACTTATCGCCCTCGTCGAATTTCTCGTTTTCTGCGAGATAAACATTAGCCTGATTATAGTCCTCTGTTTCAGCCTTCGGGTTATAGTCGGGATTATTCTCCGCATAATCACCTTTGTATGACTCTCCAGTCTTTTCATCCTCGAAGTTGTTGTAGATGTTCTCATCCTGCTGTGAATAAAGAGGCTCAGGAGTCGGCTCTTCATAACCATGATATATATGGTTAGTTGTGTGGGCTGTATCATGACCCATGCGAACGTTGTCCTCAGGAGAGAGTATAGCAACCTCATTGTCTTCAAACTGGCCATTTGAATTCACGTCAATGGCAAAAAGGTCAGCTTTGTCATCACCATCAACATCATAGAGGGCAAACTTATGACCTTGGTATGTTCCCTCCTCAACGCTCATGGCTTTCTCACCATCAACATACACATTGGTTGTTTCATCCCAAGTCATCTCTGGTTCCTTGGGCTCTTCGGGAACTTCGGGTTTCACAGGGTCACGTACAATCACTTTCTCCGTTGTATGCGTTTCCTGCACCTGAGGTTTATACTCCTCTGCACCTTCTGCACCACCAACCAAGTCATCGGTAGTAAGAGTTTCGTCAATGGCGTCTTCACCTGTTTGAGTTGCTGCATAAGCAGCACCTCCTGCGACAGCGGCTCCACCTGCGAAAACTGCTGCACCAGCAGCTACTCTCTTTGCTACGTTGCTCTTCTGGACTGCCATAGCCTCATAGTCCTCAACGTTCATTCCTGGGTTTGTTCCGTTCGTATTCATAATCATTTAATTTAAAGGGTTTATAAATCTATTTTTAATTATAGGATTCAGGATTCGTTCCTTAGTTCCTTTGTAGTTATAGACCGAAAAAATACTCAATTCTTACGGCACGACTGAATTTTTTTCAAATCTACTTTACTATCTTAATAATATATGAAGCATTGCTATTTTCATTTACCAACGCATAATAACCAGGAGACAGATAAGCAAAGCTTATACTGCTCATTCCATCTGACAAGTCGGTAGCTGTTGGAGTAATCGAATTATTTTTCAAAATATTACTGTCATATCCGTATGTAAAGACTCCATCCTGCATTTCTACTTTTTCAAGAGCAATCATATTCCAAGAACCTTGAAGCGAGGCTCCTTGTGTCTTAAATGTTATCTCGATACCTTCTGGGAACGGATATATTTTCTTTTCCACATAACAAGTAAAGCCTTTCTCATTTTTCACCGACGCTTTATTAATTCGGAACTCATTGACATAAACTGCTCCGTTCTTATATATACTTTCATCTTTCTTGAAAAAAGAAGTGCGATATTCAATAACTTGCGACATTAGAATCTTTTCCTTTTAGAT
>JBJEAY010000163.1:0-2982 GCA_051869575.1 Prevotella sp.
GCTTAGTCATAATATCTATTTTTTGGTTTTTTGGGTGCAATATTACAAAAAAATCCGTATCTTTGCAAATGATTTGGCAAAAAAGGCTGAATATTGAACAAAAAATAACATTATTATATAAAAACAATGAGCAAATCAAGATTTCTTTTGTCACTTCTCTTTGTAGTGACATCCATCCTAAGTGCTTCGGCCCAAAAGCCGAAAGTGTTCGACCTATGGCCCAATGGTTGCCCCACGGCAAGTGAAAACCCTCAGGACACAGCCCGCGTGTGGCTCTATCTCCCCAAAGCCGAAAAGTCCACCGGCCGCGCCGTGGTGATATGTCCTGGCGGCGGCTACTCTCATCTCGCCATGAACCACGAGGGTCACGAGTGGGCTCCTTTCTTTAATAACATGGGAATAGCCGTGATGGTGCTCAAATACCGTATGCCCCACGGCAATTGGCAGGTGCCCGTAGAGGATGCCGAGGAGGCAGTGAAGATGTTGCGCCGCAATGCCTCGTCGTGGAACATCAAGCCCGACGACATCGGTATTATGGGTTCGTCGGCAGGAGGCCACTTGGCTTCCACGATTGCCACGAGGTCGAGGGGCGATGCCGCTCCCAACTTCCAGATTCTCTTCTATCCTGTCATCACGATGGACCCGAGCTTCACCCACAGGGGTTCCCACGACAATCTTCTCGGTAAGGATGTGAAGAAAAAGACTGAACGCGAATTCAGCAGCGACCAACAGGTGACGAGGGTTACTCCGCGTGCCTTCATCACCCTTAGCGACGACGACGCCGCGGTGTTGCCAGCCAACGGCACCAACTATTATTTCGAGTGCTATCGCCACGATGTGCCTGCCTCGCTCCACATCTATCCCTCGGGAGGCCACGGATGGGGCATACGCAGCAGCTTCGCCTTCCATGTCGAGATGATGCAGGAACTCAGGGCTTGGCTTCTGAGCTTTTAGACGATAGGCAATGATATGCCGTTGATCTTCTGATATACATCGAGGGCATACACATCAGTCATGCCGCTGATATAGTCGAGCACCGCCATGATGCGCGACTCAAGGTCGGCGGCATGAATGTCGTATTGGCTGCTCACTCGGCAGATGAGCTGCTGCGAGTAGTAGCGGTCGGGATGCAACACCGCCTCGGTCATTTGGTCCATCAGCGTCTCCATGATCTTATAACCGGCCAACTCCACGTCGAGCACCGGTTTGCTGTGGTATATCTTCTCCATCGACACCTCGCAGCATCTCTCGTATGCCTTTCTCTGTCGCTCACTCACATGCTGGATGAGCGAGCCCTGGAATGTGCCGTTGAGTATTGCGTCCTCGTTATCCACGAAAGCCTTCACACACTCGTTTTCCAACTTTCCGATGGCACAGGCTCGCATATACACAATCATCTCGTTCTTGTCGGTCATTCCCTCGTCTAAGATTCTCTTGCGTATGCCGCCCTGCACCTTCTCGTCGAAGAAGGCGAGCAGCAAGTCAGCAGTTTCTTCGAATGATAAAATCTTTAACTTATGCGAGTCCTCGATGTCCATTATCTCATAACAGATATCATCGGCAGCCTCAACGAGATACACCAACGGATGGCGGGCATATTTCAGCGGTTCTCCCTCTGCCGACAGTCTCAGAAGTCCCATTTCTTCTGCTATTCGCTGAAAGAACTCCTCCTCCGAGGCAAAGAAACCGAATTTTCCCTTTTTGCCTGCACACGAAGCCGCCCACGGATATTTCACGATGGAGGCAAGCATTGAATAAGTCATTACAAATCCGCCCTTTCGCCTGCCCTTGAACTGGTGCGACAGAATGCGGAAGGCATTGGCATTTCCCTCGAAGTGGGTGATGTCGTCCCAAAATCTCGCCGACACTCTCTCGCGCAGTGTCTGACCCTTCCCCTCGGTGAAGAATGTCTGTATTGCCTTCTCGCCCGAATGACCGAACGGCGGATTGCCCATGTCGTGGGCGAGGCATGCAGCCGACACAATCTGTCCAAGTTCCTCAAACAGTGTGTTTTGCAGTTCGGGATAGCGGTTGCTGATCAACGCTCTCGACACATCGTTGCCGAGAGACATTCCCACCGATGCCACCTCAAGGCAATGAGTGAGACGGTTATGCACAAACACACTGCCCGGCAGCGGAAACACCTGGGTCTTGTTCTGCATTCGCCTAAAGGGCGCCGAGAAGATCAGGCGGTCGTAGTCGCGCTTGAATTCGGTGCGGTCGTCGTGTCGCTCGGGGTGATGGTCTTCCTGTCCGAGTCGCTTGTTTGTTATTAGTTGTTTCCAGTTCATATTCTCATTTTGGGTGCAAAATTACTCGTTTTCTTCTAAAAACGCCAATAATATCATAAAAATAATGTAAAAAAATACATATTTTGTAAGGAAATGGCTATAATCTCAATTTATTTTCCTAATTTTGCAGAAAATTTGAAGATTAAAAATGTTACAGATAAAAGTTATCAACAAGGGGCATCAGCAACTACCCGCTTATGCCACACCCCAAAGCGCAGGTATGGACTTGCGCGCCAATCTCGAAGCACCAGTGGTAATCAAACCAATGGAGCGCCGACTCATCGGCACCGGTCTGCACATAGCACTGCCCGTGGGCTACGAGGCACAGATACGCCCTCGCAGCGGTCTTGCCCTCAAGCATGGCATCACCGTGCTCAACACTCCAGGCACTGTGGATGCCGACTATCGCGGCGAGATCATGGTGCTGCTCGTCAATCTCTCCAACGCCGACTTCACCGTGAACGACGGTGAGCGCATAGCCCAAATGGTGATAGCACGCCATGAGCAGGGCGAGTTCCTTGTAGTCAGCGAGCTCGACGAGACTGAGCGAGGCGAAGGCGGATATGGACACACGGGGGTGTCGTGATTCTCTGAATCACGAAATTAAAAAATTAAAATACTCAACTTTCGCAAGTAGGGGAGTTAAGGGAGTTAAAGGAGTTAAGGGAGTTAAAGACGTATGTTTTTCCCC
>JBJEAY010000164.1:0-2979 GCA_051869575.1 Prevotella sp.
CCACCTTCACCCCCGTCTTTTCAAAATACTCCCTCTCTTTATGCGCTAAGCTCTCAGCGGAGCCATACCCTTCAAACACCACCCCTTTGGGATAGTTCGGCAACCCGCAGAGCACAGTCACCTCATGCCCGCGCTTCACCAGCTCAGGCGCAATCTCGTTAATTTGGAATTGCTCCGGATAATAATATTGTGAAATGATTAGAATTTTCATATTTGTTGAATCAATCTTTCGTATAGTTTGATGTATTCCTCAAAGCATTTTTCATAAATGCACTCGGCTGCATTCTTTTTACCCCATCGAAAGAAAAATGCAATCAAGTGCATTTCTTTTTAGTTTTATCCCTATCTTTGCATCACAATGCATTTTTTATTGTTATAGATTCAGATATGAAACAGATACCTCGTTCTTACTATCTTGACCAGTTGAACACATGGCGAGATAAACAGATTATCAAGGTAATAACGGGCATTCGTCGTTCCGGTAAAAGCACCTTGATGCAACAATATCAGCAACAACTTCTTGCTCACGGAGTCCGTTCTGAACAAATCCAGGTCTATAATTTTGAAGATCTGGCCAACGAACATCTGCTGGACTATCGTCAATTGTATGCCCATGTCAGTCAGCAGTTGTTGCCAGACAGCCAAAACTATCTGTTTTTTGATGAAGTACAGATGGTGAACGAGTACCAACGGGCTGTTGACAGCCTTTTCCTCCGCCCCAATGTCGATATCTACATGACTGGATCCAATGCCTATCTGTTGTCCAGCGAGATTGCCACATTGCTATCTGGCCGATATATCGAGATACGTCTGTTACCCTTGTCATTTGCTGAATATTGCTATCAGTCGGTCTTGTCTCCGGAAGAGAATTATCGTCGTTACCTGTCACTTACATCCTTTCCCTATGGGCTGCAGTTGCCTCATGCTGAAGCTGTACGCGAGTATCTCGATGGACTTTACAATACGGTTGTTCTGAAAGATATTGTCAGCCGTCGTAAACTGCAGGACATGGATCTGTTGGGACGTATCGTTCGATTCCTTGCCGACAACATCGGTAACCTGACATCGGTCAAAAGCGTCACAAACAACCTGCAGGCTGGAGGACGAAAGGTATCCGACCATACAGTAGAATCCTATATGCAATCGTTGGTCGAATGCTTCTTGTTTTACCGTATTGAACGTTTCGACATCCGTGGCAAACAACGTTTGAAGGTGGGACATAAATACTACATTGCCGATGTAGGTATCCGTCATTTACTCATAGGCATTCGAGGAGGAGACTTAGGACATCTGCTCGAAAACATTATCTGTCTCGAACTGATCCGGCGAGGTTATCAAGTCATGATAGGTAAAATGGGCGACACCGAAGTGGATTTCATTGCACTGAAGTCAGGACAACCCACCTATTTTCAAGTGTCACTTTCCGTACGCGACGAAGCCACTCTTCAACGCGAGCTAGCTCCATTGCGTCAGATCAATGACCACTATCCCAAATACCTGCTTACACTTGACCCCGATCCATTAGTGCTTCATGACGGTATCCGCCAGCTCTATGCCCTCGACTGGTTGATGGATATGAAAACAGATTGACAGAATCGAATTTACCGTATTGTCAGCCACAATTCAGACTCTTTTTCTTATTGGGTCAAGTAGCTTATTGTGTGCCGTATCGAATCATGCCATGAGAAACCGGTTCACATGAGAGAGGAAAAAGATAACTAATTAATACTTATTACTTATCAGGCTATCATATAACCTAATGTATTCCTCAAAACACCTGTCCTTGTCAAAGTATGTTTCTGCTCTCTTTCTGCAATCCTCCGCAGAAAGCGGATGCACTTGCAGTTCCCTTATGGCGTTTACAATTCCTGCAATATCCCCTTGTTCCACAACCAGACCAGTAGGATAAAGCTTAATCCTATCCTTCGCCTTCTTTACGTTCTCTACATCGGAAATCGCCTCAGGGCTTCCGCCAGTACGATAAGTGATGACTGGTGTACCGCAGGCAAGGGCTTCCAAGTTTACTGTCGGAAATGTATCCAAGTACGTCAGATTAACAAACACATCCGCTATGGAGTAATATTCAGCCAGTTCTTGCTGGCTCTCAGTCCTTGCAATTCCAATAATGCCTTTAGGCAACTTTTCAATTTGTTTTGGTGTCAGCCCCACCATCACTATGGCAACCTCATCTGAAAGCATTGTGTGCAACTGATAAAAATCATTCAACCCCTTACGGGTATTCCATGGAGAAGCCACACCAAGAATCACGAACTTGCCATTTAGTTTGTGCTTTTCACGGAGGCGATTTCCATCCAAGGGCTTAAACTTCTCTATATCCACACCATTATGAATCCTATGCACGTTGCAGTCTTTCAGAAAGGAGTCCTTCAAGAATGCTGCTTGCCAATCTGAAACTGGAACTAAGGTCAAGTTCTTGACAGAGGAGAACAATCGTTTCTTTAGAGCAAACAACTCTTTTGAACGGTCATAATACTTTGAGACCGTATAACCCGGCTCAGCCTTACAATCATAACATCCTGTCTTCCACTTATAGCAATTCGCTCCCACAAAATGAAAACATCTGCCGGTAAAAGGCCAGCAGTCGTGCAGTGTCCACACCACAGGAGTATCTACAGAATCCAAATATTCAAACAGCACCTTGAAATTGCAGAAATACCCATGAATATTATGTAGATGAATGATATCAGGTTGATAATCCTTGATACGCTCTACCAAATCCCTCGTTTGCTTTGTTGATAGCAAACCGTGAAGATCCAGAAACTTTGCACCAAGAGCATGAACCATCTCCTGCCATCTTGTAGTCATGGCATAATGCTGTAACTGACTTGGATTCTCATTACGAGAACTATGAGCAACGCACACCTCCCAACCTTTCGACATGGCAAGCAGTCCTATCTGCTCCGTAATCTTTCCAGGTGCCCCATAGTTTATCGACCCACCGATTTGAAGAAGTTTTTT
>JBJEAY010000165.1:0-2969 GCA_051869575.1 Prevotella sp.
GACGGTCGGGATTATTACCCACGCACAGGATTTTCGGCTCTTCGGGATTGTTGATATCCAACGAAAACTCGCTGTCCGACATTACCCAATAGAGTTGCGGGGAAATCATGCGCGAGAGCGGAATTTTTGCACTTGCTATCTGCCCATAGGCTAAGCACCCGGCGCCTTGCCGTGTTTTATCACGGTAGGTTTCCAAGCACTCGCCTCCGAACCGTGCATACAGGTCTCCCCGTACACGGCTCTCCACCTTCTCATTCAGTCTAACTTTCCTGCGTGTATCTTGTGATGACATACTGAACATACTGCTAATGTTTTACGTTTACGTGAAATCATTTTAATCTCCCAATCCCTTTTGCCATTAAGGTCTTTAAGTTTACGTATATGGTGCATTTCGAGGTTGTCCGTAGCACCGCAGTTTTCACATACCCGTGCTTGAAGTCTCTTGATTAAACCATTTCTGCCGCCCGTTATGGCAATCGTGTTGGGTAGTCTGTCATCTAAATACCGATTAGGCAGTTCCTTACGTTTAAAGCCTTTGTCATAGAACTCACGTTTGAACTCATATCCATTTTTATTGGTGTACGGTATGGCAAACACTCCGTTTTTCTTGTACCTTGCTATGATTTTCTTTTTCGAGGTACTGTATTTTGCGGCATATGTCTTATACATACTGTATTCCATTATATTATAGAATGAATCTATCACAGGACTGTTGTTTGCAATCGAATAGAAGTTATAGAACCCCATGATTTCGGAGTTATATTGGCTTATAATCTCCAAATCATCAAGACATCGCATGTATGAACGACCTTTTGGCTTCCAGACTTCCTTTCCATTTTGTACGGTGATTTTTACCGCATCATATTCAAGGAGTTTCTTTCTCATAACCTCGGTTGTCACATACAAAACTATCTTGTGGTCTAAGCTTCTTGTTAAATGTCCGTTTTTATCCCTATGGGTATCGTTTGACTTTCTCACGAATATGTCATATCCGAGAAATTTAGCATGTTTCCTTGCATTAGTAATCAGCGTTTTCTCATCAGATAGTTCCAATTTCAATTTTTCAGCCATAAATTTCTTTATGTCCTCTTTGATATGGATACAGTCTTCTTTACTGCCAATAATACCAATTAGGAAATCATCCGCATATCTCACATATTTCAGTCGTTTCATGTCCGAGTCCATTTCATCACTTGCGGGATACTTAAGACGTTCTTTAACAATCTCTTTGATTTGCATCATCAGTCGTTGACGTTCAACTTCGTCCGTTGACTTTTTTAGCTTCTCAACTAACTTGGCTTTCCGTTGTCCAAAACGTTTTACTATCGGATTTTCTTTACGCCTTTTCCCTTTATCAAATCTATTGATGTATTCCTTAATGTATTTGTCAAACTTGTCAAGATAGATATTTGCCAATATGGGACTTATTATTCCACCTTGAGGTGTTCCACTATACGATTTGTGAAATACCCAATCTTCTACATACCCGGCATTCAGGAACTTTCGGATAAGACGCAGAAAGCGTACATCCGAAATACGTTCTGAAAGAATTGCTATCAATACTTCGTGGTCAATATTATCAAAGAAACCTTTGATGTCTCCCTCGATAAACCACTTTGTATTGTTGAATCTTTTTTGGACGTTCCAAAGTGCAGTCTGTGGACTTCTCTGTGGTCTGAAACCATGAGAGGAGTTTTCAAAACTACCCTCATAGATTGCTTCCAAAATCATTCGAATAGCTTCTTGCAGGAGCTTGTCAATGAATGACGGAATACCCAGCGGTCGCATCCTCCCGTTTTTCTTGGGAATATACACCCGTTGAGAGGGATTCGGCTGATACGTCTCATCTTTGAGCGTATCAATCAACCGTTCAATATGAGATATACTGAAGCCGTCAACGGTTTTTCCGTCAACACCTTTGATCATATTACCCTGTTTTGCATATATGCGTTGATAGGCAATATAGTACATCTCGTCATTAAACAGTATCCGATACAAACGTTCAAACTTGTAGTCCAAGTCGGAACTATGTTGTGTTAGACTGTTTAATATCTTCTCTGGATTTCTTTTCATGTCTCTCACATTTTCCAAAATTTGACATTAAACGATATTGGCTGCTTCCCTTCGCCATGTACAAGGCTTTCCCTTGCTCGGACTACTACGGAAGCTCTGTTGCCATATGGGTTGCCCCACTTAGGCAATCCCCGTTTAGACATATAATAACTATTGGCATGATAGATTGTCGGATACGACTTTCGTCCTTTACTATGTATGTAGTTGCTCCGTGATAAGTTCTTTTGCCCAAACAACCTACAAGGCGAAGTTGGGTATCACGGCTTGGCGTCTGTAACTGTCTTCCGCCAAGGCTTAACCATCGAGCCGCTGAGACTATCGTTTAACCAGTATAGGCTTTATCCTCATATCTATCGTTTCACCTCGCCACCCGGTCAGGACTTGACAATTAGTCCACTTGTGGCTTTACCGACATGCTACACTCCCCATCGTCTTTCGTTGAATGGATAAGTCGGCTGGTGATAAGTAATTATTTCAAAGAACACGTACTTAATAGCTTGCCAAAGCTATATTTATTATATGCCCTTACGGGCGCACTTGAAGCTGCTCAGCCGCCCCACCGAGCCAAGCATCCATGAATGGTGATAGGTAGTTTTCAAGTTCGGGATATGAAGAAAGAATCGGGAAAATATCCTCGTAGCGGCGATTCAGGAACTCAATAGCATGGGGAAACGTGCAATACTTACCTCCCTTATAGATTTTGAGATACCATATAATGCTGGCGAACAAGATGATAGGTGATTCCACGAAAAAGTCGCCCTGCTTCTGCACCCACGTTTTATTAAGATTGAGCATAATCGTGTACGCACTCTCATAAGCGTCCGTAATATCCTCCATGAAATCCGGGTGGATGGGATTGCAACGGTGCGAGCGTCGCGGGTCGTCGAAGTTTATCA
>JBJEAY010000166.1:0-2963 GCA_051869575.1 Prevotella sp.
GGATTGGGGGGTGGGGAGTGGTGAAGTGAAAAATGATAAATGAAAAATGCTAAAACATTGATATACAATGTTTTAGCATTTTGTTAAGGTGATTCCGTAGGGATTCGAACCCTAGACCCACGCCTTAGAAGGGCGTTGCTCTAATCCAACTGAGCTACGGAACCCCATTTTGCGGGTGCAAAGGTACAAAAAAATGGCGGAATATGCAAATATTTCCGCCATTTTTTTATTATTTACACTGTTTTTTTCTAATTATTAGCCTTTGAGCGCTGCAATCGTCTCCTTCAGGGCTGCAATTTTCTCAAGAGAGTCGCTCTCCTTCTTGCGCTCCATGGCAACAACTGCCTCGGGGGCATGAGCCACAAACTTCTCGTTGCTGAGCTTCTTGCGCACTGAGGCAAGGAAGCCTTCGAGATGCTGGAGCTGTGCCTCGGCCTTCTCAATCTCGGCTGCCACGTCGATCATCTCACCAAGAGGTACGGCATACTCGGTGGTGCCCACCATGAAAGCCGACGCAGTAGAGTCTTTCTCATTCACCAACTCAATGGCTGAGAGATTAGCCATCTTGGTGACAACTGAGTCGTAGGCGGAGAGAACGGCTGTGCCTACAACCTGCAGACGAAGAGCCTCGCGCGGAGAGATGTTCTTCTGGTTGCGAACGGTGCGCACGCCACTGACCACCTGCTTGAGATTCTCAACATCGGCAACGAGGCGAAGCTCAGCCTCGGTGGGAGCGGCAAGCGAGAGACTGTCGCGCATGATAGACTCGCCCGACTGACGGTCGTAGATGTTCTGCCACAGCTCCTCGGTGATGAACGGCATGAAGGGATGGAGCATCTTGAGAAGAGTCTCGAAGAAGCGCAGTGTGGCATCATAGGTGGTGCGGTCGAGCGGCTTTTGATAGTCGGGCTTCACCATCTCAAGATACCAGCTTGAGAACTCGTCCCAGAAGAGGCGATAGACGGTCATGAGGGCATCGGAGATACGATATTTCTTGAAATGGTCGTCGAGCTCTACGTTCACAGCCTTTAGTTTGGCGTCAAACCACTCCACGGCTATGCGGTTGGCCTCGGGCTGCTCGGCATCCACAGTCTCCCAACCCTTGACAAGGCGGAAGGCATTCCATATCTTGTTATTGAAGTTGCGGCCCTGCTCGCACAGACTCTCGTCGAAGAGAATGTCATTGCCCGCAGGAGCAGAGAGCATCATACCCATGCGCACACCGTCGGCACCGAATTTCTCGATGAGCTCGATGGGGTCGGGTGAGTTGCCGAGACTCTTAGACATCTTGCGTCCGAGCTTGTCGCGCACGATACCAGTGAAATACACGTTCTTGAACGGGAACTTGCCCATATACTCCTCGCCTGCCATAATCATGCGTGCCACCCAGAAGAAGATGATGTCGGGGGCAGTGACAAGGTCGCTGGTGGGGTAGTAGTAGTTGATTTCCTCGTTGCCGGGATTATTGATACCGTCGAAGAGGGAGATAGGCCAGAGCCATGACGAGAACCATGTGTCGAGGGCGTCGTCGTCCTGACGCAGGTCGTCAGCCTTGAGGTTGGCATTGCCGCTCTGCTTGCGTGCCAGTTGGAGTGCCTCCTCGGCAGTCTCAGCCACTACAAACTGCTCCTCGCCGTAGTAGTAGGCGGGAATGCGATGTCCCCACCACAGTTGGCGCGATATACACCAGTCCTGGATATTCTCCAACCAGTTCTTGTATGTAGCCTTGTACTTTGCGGGATAGAAATTCATCTCGCCGTTGACAACGGGCGGAAGTGCGATGTCGGCAAAGTGCTGCATCTTGAGAAACCACTGCAGTGAGAGACGTGGCTCGATGGCAGTGTCGGGATTGCGCTCCGAATATCCCACCTTATTATTATAGTCCTCCACGCGCTCCATGAGTCCAGCTTCCTGCAGGTCGATGGCAATCTGGCGGCGGCAGTCGAAACGGTCCATACCCACGTAGAGGGGCGACTGCTCAGATATCGTACCGTCGGCATTGAAGATGTCGATAGTGTCGAGATTGTGGGTCTTGCCGAGCATATAGTCGTTGGTGTCGTGGGCGGGAGTAACCTTAAGACATCCCGTACCGAACTCGATATCCACGTAACGGTCCTCGATGACGGGGATGACACGACCCACGAGAGGCACAATCACCTTCTTGCCCTTGAGCCACTGGTTCTTGGGGTCCTTGGGATTGATACACATGGCTGTGTCGCCCATGATGGTTTCGGGGCGTGTGGTGGCCACCACTGCGTAGTATCCCTTATCGTCCTTGTGGATGACATTGCCCTCGCCGGCGTTCTCGATGTCAGAGCAATCACACTCGGCAGCCACATAATACTTCAGATGATAGAGCTTCGACTGCTCATCCTTATACACCACCTCCTCGTTGCTGAGGGCGGTCTGTGCCTTGGGGTCCCAGTTGACCATACGAAGTCCACGATAGATGAGTCCCTTGTTGTAGAGATCCACAAACACCTTGATGACGCTCTCAGAGCGGGTTTCGTCCATGGTGAAGGCAGTGCGGTCCCAGTCGCAAGAAGCACCCAGACGGCGCAACTGCTTGAGGATGATGCCACCATGCTCGTGGGTCCAGTCCCATGCATGCTTGAGGAATTCGTCGCGCGAGAGGTCGTGCTTCTTGATACCCTGTTCGGCAAGTCGCTTCACCACCTTAGCCTCAGTTGCGATAGAGGCATGGTCGGTGCCCGGCACCCAGCATGCGTTCTTGCCCTCCATGCGGGCACGGCGCACGAGGATGTCCTGAATGGTGTTGTTGAGCATGTGTCCCATATGGAGCACACCGGTAACATTGGGCGGCGGAATCACGATTGTATAGGGTTCGCGACCGTCGGGCTTACTGCTGAACAGTTTGTTGTCTATCCAGTACTGATACCACTTCGACTCCACTTCTTTTGGGTCGTATTTGCTTTGTAGTTCCATTATTTTTTATGTTAAAT
>JBJEAY010000167.1:0-2952 GCA_051869575.1 Prevotella sp.
CTTTAAGTCTTGGGCATCATTTGCCCAATTTACAACAAGCCACAAGTTACCATACCATTTGTTATATGGACCACCTTTACAATATCTTACCCATTTCTTGAAATCTGCTTTATAGTCAACAGATATATTATTTTTATCCACTTCCCACCAAAATCTCAGAAAACGTTCGTTATTTGATGTATCTATTCCTTTACAAGTATCAACTACTTCACCCAATACCTTCCCTGTAAACTTCTCCCTAAACTCATCGCTTATCCAATAGATAAAAGGATAGGATTTGATGCCCTTCAGCTTTGACTGCGGAAGAGTATAGACATGTTTGTTATCATTGTTAGCTACTATGTCCGATAAAGCTTGAAGACAATAAGCCTTCTTATTCTTTTCCTCTGGAGTTCGTGTATATTGGTCGAGAGATATGAAAATGCTGTCATTCTTGTTTTGCAAGTTTTTATCAATTACATAGAAAGCAGGGTCAACCATAATGCTGCCGAAAAGGCTGCTAAGCCCATATTCAACAAACAAGTCGATATGCGTTTCATCGAGCATAAACTTCCTGACATCCTCAAACGACTTGATATACATAAATGTCATGGGGTGTATCATCCCCACCTTACCGTCCATTCCCGCCAACTCGCAGCATCGCTTGATAAAGCAGGCATAGAGGTTGGAGTTGAACTTATAGGGCTTTTTGTAGTTTGCCTCCACGAAAGCCTTAAGCTCCTTTCCGAAGTCGGCACTGTCGGTATAAGGCGGATTGGCAACAACAACATCGTATTTCTGACTGATGATGTCGAGGAAAGACTTTGCCTCTGATGATTTCAGCAGAGAGAAGGAGTTTGCCTTACCCCATTCATCCACGAGATTGTGAATGACGGTCTTCAGCTCGTTACGTCCGCTGAACAGCGAATCCATCTCTTCGGCAGAAAACAGCGAGTGGTTGTCATCGTCAGGAGCCAGCTCGTCCAACTGCTCTTCCACCCTTACCAACGACCCGAACTTATTAGCCGATGCCAAGTCCGTCCATATCTTGTTTGCCGCTGCATCATAACGCTGCAGCCATGAAGTGTCGTAATTGAACCTGCTTTTCACCTCCTCATATGCGGGCAGCGTGAAATGAGTGCTCACCACATTGGTGTAACTCGGCCAATGGCTGCGATGACCGCCCAGCACGCGAGCCTTGATGAAGAGGGCTATCTGCGTGATCTGAGCCGCACGCTCGTCGAGGTCCATGCCGAAGAGGTTCTGCTCAACTATCATCTTCGGTATGTCGCGACGGCTGTAGTCGCGCCCATAGTTGTCCATCTGGTCTTGGTAGAGGTCGTTGAGCAATGAGAAGGCATAGATGAGGAAGTTGCCCGAACCACAGGCAGGGTCGAGCACACGCATCTCGCTCACCGACTTAGGACTGCGCACCTGAGCAGTAGGCGCATTGGCTATCTGATATTTCTCGCGGATAGGGCTGTCGGGATACATCTCAAGATAAGCCTTGCCGAGCGTGTTGTCAACCAAGAACTTCACTACCCATGCCGGGGTATATACCTGACTCTGCAGCGACACCTTGTCATACTCCGTCTTGTCGCCACTCTGCTTCAGTGCCGCCTTCTCCACGGCATTGAAGTTCTCGTAGAGCCAACCCAAGATGTCGTCGCCCTTCCAAACGTCCTCGCCACAGTCCTCATCGTCTTCCACAGCATTGAACCGCTCGATAATCTCGTGCAGCTCGTCGGCAGTGGGCATCAGGGCGTAGGGATAGTCGCTGCGGTAGAGCGGAATATGTTCGCCAAGGCGGTCAAACTGGTCGCTGAGGAAGTGCTTCAGTCCCTCGCGCTCCGCACCACGTTCCTCGGGGTGCTCCTCCAGCCACGCGTTATGCTCAAAGGATCGTCCCGCATTCTCCTTGCGCCGGCGGATAATCTCGGGGAAGAGTTCCTTAGCCTCCATCACCTTGATGGCGGCAATGCGGTTGAAAAGGGTAAAGACACACTCATTGACGGTGGCCTGTCGGGCTTCCTTATAGTTGCCGTCCGTCTCCTTGAGGTGGCTCTGCATAATCTCCTCCAACTTCACCCGTTTCTCCCGCTGCTCCTCTTGCAGCGTCGAGGCATCCAAGGGATGTTCAGCCCTCAGCCCCATGCGCGAAAAGCGGTTGTCAAAAGCCTGCTGAATCAGGCGTCGTATGTCAAGAACGTGGTTTATCAGTTTCATCTTGCCAAAATTTTATTCTTATTATAAATCTCGTAGAACTTATGGTAGAGCATGAATGTGTCCCAATAGTCTTGCTTATTGAATTTCGGGAATAGCTTCATTGCTTCTTCAATCTTTATGTCCTGGTTGTCAAAGAGTTTCTTCGAAAGAAGATATTCTCGCTTGTCTGCATTACTTGAGCAGATATAGATTTCCTGCACGTCGCAATCGCTCAGTATGAACCAAAGGCGGCGAATCTGCTTGAGTGATTCACAGTTAAGGCGAGCGTTGACAATTGTTTCCCGTATTTCTTTTGTCCATTCTGTCCCAATTATTGCTTGTGCCTCCCCATTCTTCAGATAGTCAATCATACAGCCAATCTGTTGTATAAAATAGACAGGAAAGGCCTTCTCATTTCCTCTTGGATGGTTGCAGCAACAATTGATAGGGTTTAAGGAAATCTTTTTCAGTTTGTCGGGAAATGTTCCGTTGCAAGACACCACCAAATTGTTGTATGCTACAGTATGGGGTAATGGGTTGCGCAACGTGGCTTGTTGGCCTTTGAACGTATCGGTCAGTGCTATTTCGGTGGTATTCAGTGGGGAAATACGCTGATAATAAGCCAATTGCTCCTCTGCATCGTCATCTGTGGATTTTAGTGACTGCGGAATAATGTGTTCTAACGTGACTTTCTCGCTGCCATCCATCTTACGCATGCAATAACAGCAATACTTATGCTGGTTTTCCATCAGTACGCGCTCCATCAGA
>JBJEAY010000168.1:0-2952 GCA_051869575.1 Prevotella sp.
CAAACTTTCTGGTTTAGCAATTTTATAACGCGCTGAAATAATGCAAGATAAAAAAACGAACGTCAAACTTTTAATTTGCATACATACTTTATTTGTTGTAACTTTGCAGTCAATTATTCAACAAAATACAATTAAGGACATGAAAAACGTTTTTGCTTTTATAGCTGTTTTAGTGGCAAGCATTGCTGGATTGAGTTCTTGCGATGACGACACGGTGCTAAGGGATGTGGTCAAGGAAGTGACCATATTGGTGTCGGAGAATACTGGTGTCAAATATCCGCTATTCGAAGAAAACAATGACACTCCCATTGAGTTTATGCTCATTATGGAGGAAGGCGTTGATGAGACGTGGAGAAATGAGAGTTTCTCCAAGATCGCAGGTTTTACATACGAGAAAGGACATAGATACAGATTGAGAGTAAGGAAAACCATTCTTGCCAATCCTCCAGCTGATGGTTCGGCATGGAAATATGAACTTATCGAGGTATTGGAGGACAAGGAAATCACAAGTCCAGAACTTCCTGTTGAAGACGCAATCAAGTCTGAGGCGGATATTGCATACGAGGAATTGTGCCCCATAGAGAAATATTCACTGTCCTCGCCGGTATTGATAGATGGCAATGGGAAAATATACGATTCCAAAGGTAGCGAGAGACCTTCCTACAAGAACTGCCGCATATATCTTGACAATATTTTGGACAAGACTTCCCCCGACTGGGTAAAGCTCAACAGTGCAAAATACATGGCTCGCTATGCCTACGTAATCTCGCCTCTCTCTGACAAGATACGCCTCGTGGTTGCCTCTGGCGGTGGTCCCATGCTGAAATACATTGTTCAGAATGATGATTTTCGCCACATTACATCCACGATGAAGGAGAAAGAGCAGCTCACATACGTCCTCGTCCTTGCCAATGCTGACAAAAAAGGACTTCAAAGAATAGAAATAACGTTTGTCAGGATATGAAATAATAATCACGATTAAACATGAAAATCCAAAATGTTCTATTAGCTATATTAGTCGCAATTTGTGCGGGCTGTGATAAAGTGTCGCCATCCGAATCTTTTGAAACTGGCGACGTTGTTCTAAATATCATATCTACAGACAGCAGTACCGACGTTGACTCCTTCAGCCAATATACTGTAGAAATTATCCTGGAAGCCCCGGGAGAAATCGTAGTTGGGAAATTGAAGAATTTAACTTGGCCGCACGCCCTTCGTTGTGGTTACTATAGGATAGAAATGTACTCATCCGTTGTTTATGTGGAGAATAATACCGATTACCGATATTACGGTCTGTCTGAAGTATTCAAAGTGGAGCCGAATAAAACTATAACAGTGCCGATTGAAATCAAACTGTCAGCGTTTCATATTGAAAGCAAGGAAAACAAAGGGGCTGGCATACCAGCCCCTGCCTATATAAACATTGTCATGAAAACCGGAACCAACAGTGTATTGCCATCCTTCCGCAAGTCCTTCGTATATAGCAAATAGCCTTGGCCTACTCTCTCGGGATATTTACGTAAGAAGGCATCCAAGGAGGCGTGATTCTTATATCCCGACGACTTGACCTCTATCGGACACACCTTGCTGCCACGCGACAAGAGGAAATCAATCTCATAGTTGTGCTTGCCGCTCTCGGTTGGCCATGTGTGGTAAAAAAGCTCATTGCCTGCCACCTTCAACATCTGCGCCACTAAATTCTCATACACATAACCCAAGTCTGCCGACAGCTTGTCGCTAAGCAATTTCTGATAGATGACATTCTCTGTAATGTCCTTATCCCTGAAAGCCAAGGTGACGAAGAGTCCTGTGTCATTGAGATACATCTTGTATTTGTCGGAATCCTCATGCAACGGCAATCCCACATTCGGGTCGTTACTATGGTGGGCAACCATAACCACTTGCGAGTCTTCCATATCCTGAACAATTTCCTCCACCCTATCCTTCTTGCCCTGCTCAACGACACTCGACAACTGATACCTTGTGGCATTGTTGTTGAGTTGTCCCGGGATGGCATAAAACATTTTTGTCGCCTTGCCTGTAGGGTCAATCTTCCTGAAGTCATCGGCATACAACTCCAAGATTTCCCTCTTCACGTCATCCACGGCACTCAAATTGTTCGTCTCAATATATTTACTCACAGCCTGTGGCATACCACCTACCAGCATATACAAACGGAAATCGCGCAGCAACTGCCTCGTCACGGCATCTCCCAAACTCATGCGTTTGTCAAATGTTTCCCTCAGCATATCGACGGTCACCTCGTCTCCCAAAGCCCACCTGAATTCTTCGTAGTCCATTGGATAAAGTGTCATTCGAGTCTCCTCGCTCGGTATGCGGATATTCTGAACGTTCTTTCTTATTGACATCAGCGAACCTGTCTCAATATAGTCATAGCGGCCGTCTCTCACCAATTTCCTGATGGCCTGACGCGCCAAGGGGCAATTCTGCACCTCATCGAACACAATCACTGACTTCTTGGGATAAAGGCGTGTGTGAAACTTAAACTGCAGTTGCATGAACAGGGAGTCCAAGTCGGATATGTCCTCAAATAAATCCCTTATTTCCTGCGACACCTCGGTGAAGTCGATAAAGAGATAAGATTCGTATTCGTTCCTTGCAAAAGTCTCAACAAGAGTTGACTTGCCCACTCGCCTTGCCCCTTTGATGAGCAAGGCGGTAGTGCCGCCACGTTCCGATTTCCACTGAAGCATCTTGTCATAGAGCTTGCGCCTAAACACCTTTATTTCCATATACCAGTCATTTTGCAATTTTTGATGCAAAGGTACATAATTTGCCGAAATTCTCACAATTTATTTGGTTAAAAGTGCCGAAATTCTCACAATTTATGCCCATTTGCCGAAATTCTCACGATTTTTTCAGATGAATATGCCGAAAATCTCACGATTTAGCATTCTTTTCAGTTGTCTATGTAGAGAATAATACAGATCG
>JBJEAY010000169.1:0-2933 GCA_051869575.1 Prevotella sp.
CAATTTTGAAATCAGGATTTTGGTCAGCCAACCATCGCAGATATTGACTGTCTTCACTATATACATCCATAACAGTCCTTCCTTTGTATTTGCCAAAAGAAAGTGTATCTTTGGGTTGGAGAATTTTGATTTTAGTCCTGTGGTATTCTATTATCGAATCAACATCAGCAAGAAGTCTTTGTGAATCTACAATCGCCCATTTGACATATTGCCAGTCAACTTCCACTATTTCCCTAATTGTTTTACCCTTGTACTTGCCAAATGTGAATACATCATCAAGGCCAAGCAATTTGGTGAAATTGTTATCTTCTTTAGCCTCTCCTTGTATTTCAAGCAAGACCCATGACCCACATCCGCTATTCGGTATTTCTTGCGGTTCAGTATCAGTCTTCTTACACCAACTGTTGTCAGGATCATTCTCACAGGAGTCTTCCCTCACCCCACTTCGGTAATAAAAGCCAAATGCCTTACCGTACTTCCCATATTTCCCTTTTGGTTCAACCCTTACAACTTGTACATATTGATTTCTGTACCAATCAGAGATTCTGCCGTCAGGAAATCTTTGAGCCGTAAATGGCAATACTCTACCAATATTGTAGTAGAGTTCCATAATGTTATTCTGTGGAAATTTGCAGTTGATTGCCTCTATAAGTTTTTGTTTTTCGTCTTCTGTCTTCATAAATTGTTTATTCTCCACTCTAAAAGTTCTTCATCAGTAGCTGTTGGATAATTGCATTTTTCTATGAGTTCTCTTTCCTCGAAACTCTTTTTAAAAGAATCACCCAACAACAAAACTATCAGCTCATCAACCTTGTCGTTACACGCTTGAAGCATAGGATGATACAAATCCTGCAAAGCATTTATCCCGATGTATGCTCCTGTGCGTGCCTCCAGAACACCAGAGAATGTATTCTCCAATTCTTCTACCGCTATTCTGTAGCGCAACAAAACCCCAAGAAGCTGTTCTCTGTCCTTTTCTACAGAAAAACTCTTCAACAAGTGTTCCATCCTCCACCTTTCATTGGACATCTGGCAGAGTATGGATTTGATTTTTGAACTGTCAGATTCACTCACTTGTGATTCATTTAGCACTTCTTTGTTCTCATAGTTTGAGAATACCATGCTGATTGCATCGTATGGTTTTATAGCAACCGCATCTTTCGAAAGGAATGCACAAATCGCAGAAGCAACCCTCTGTACTCTTACCTGATTGTCCCATGGTAAGTTTTCAAGTTGCTCTGAGTAGTTCAACATCCATGCGATGCCAACATACTCACGTACCAATTTGTAAGCATCCCATGAACCTCTTTCATTTTTTGAGCTATCATTAATCTGTTCTCGTGCCATAATCGTAGGGCTATTTTCTTCTTTGAATGCAAAAGTACGACACACCTATGCAACCTATCTGCATTATAAAATAAAACGCAAGGATAAACGTCGATAGGATATGTTTTTTCCTTAAACACATGCAAATATAGGCATAATTTGGCAGAGAATTGTATAAAAAGCCATTTTTTTGAGCCATAAAACTCTTTTTTTCTGATTTTAGAATGTTATTTCAGATAAAAACATTAATTTTGCATGTGTATAAACTCATTCATTTGCAAAATGGAAAACAAAGATTTGAATCGATTGAAAGTGGTTCTTGCTGAGAAGAAGAAAACCAACAAGTGGCTTGCAGAGCAATTGGGTAAAGACCCAGCAACTATTTCCAAGTGGTGCACAAATAGTGCACAGCCAAATTTGGAGAACCTTGTCGAAATTGCCAAATGTCTTGAAGTTACTGTCAATGATTTAATCCGTTAACGTTAAACAAACCTGCAATGCCAACAAATAAGAATGCTGCCATCCGCTATCAGACGCTCGACAAATGTTTTCGAGACCGTCGGCATAGATACTACTTAGAAGACCTCATCGACAAATGCGAAGAGGCCTTGTACTATTATAATGGTGTAGGAGGAGTCAGCCGCCGTCAAGTTTTCGAAGACATTAAATTCATGGAGAGCGAAACGGGTTGGAGCATTCCTCTCGAACGACATCAAGATGGCAGAAGAGTTTACTATCGTTACAGCGATCCTGACTTTACCATCAATGCCCAACCGTTAACCGACGAAGAAGCAAACCAGCTCCGTACGGTAATCGTCACCCTTGGGCGTTTCAGAGGGCTTCCAAGTAATGCATGGATCGATGAAGTCATCTCTAATCTCGAATGGCGATTTGGCCTTCGTGGAAAGAAAGAAAACATTATCGGCTTCGAGCAGAATCCATTCTTGAAAGGATTGAACCTGCTACCGAGAATCATTGACGCTGCGGTCAATCACCAAGTACTTAGAATCGCCTATCGCAACTATAAGAATTGTGAAGAGGAGCGCATGGCTGTAGTACACCCTTGGTATATCAAGCAGTACAATAACCGATGGTTCCTGATGGCATACGATGCGGAGACAGACCGTATCACGAACTTCGCCCTTGACCGCATTCAAGAATTGCAGGTAGAGGAAAGCGTGGCATTTATACCCAATAAGGAGATAGATTTTGAGCATTACTTCGATGATGTCTTCGGGGTCACCATACCACCGTCGGATGTAGAAAAAATAAGAGTTGTGCTTCAATTCTCCAAGAAGCAATATCCGTACATTGTATCAAAGCCATTGCATCACTCCCAAGAAATCGTTGATGACGAGAACTGCATTCTGGCGGTAGAGGTACGTCCTACCTACGAGTTCACACAGTTGATACTTTCGTTCGGAAAAGATGTGAAAGTGCTCGAACCAGCGCCTTACAGACAAGAAATTATAGATAATATACGTCAAAATCTACAGAATTATGATGTTGTGCAGATTGAATGCACTGGTCAATTGTAGATTTGCAAATTAAATATTTAAGTTTCGCAAGTTCAACTAGCAGATTTCAGATTGTAAAATTTGGCGATA
>JBJEAY010000170.1:0-2929 GCA_051869575.1 Prevotella sp.
TAATATGAATAAACGATTTTTAATGTTTGCAGCCGCTGCTTCAATGTTTTTTGGCAGTAGTGCGAAGGTAAAGCTGCCACATCTTATAAGTGACGGCATGGTGATACAACAGCAGAGCGACGTGCGCCTTTGGGGGTGGGACAAGCCCGGAAAGAAGGTGAAGGTGACTACCTCATGGTCGGCTGATACCTATGAGGCGAAAGCTGACAAGGAGGGAAAATGGATTGTCAGCGTGAAGTCGCCCGAGGCATCGTTCACACCGCTGACGGTGACATTCGACGACGGTGAACCCGTAACTGTGAGCAACATCCTCTCGGGAGAGGTGTGGGTGTGCGCCGGACAGAGCAACATGGAAATGCCTGTGAAAGGATTCGGTCAGTGTCCGGTGGTAAACTATAACCTTGAGGTGCTCAATGCCGCCGACGGAGTGCGCTCGGCAAAGATACCAAGCAGGATGAGTACCAAGCCGCTCGACGATGCCGACACATCATGGCGCATCAGTTCGCCACAGACCGTGAACGAGTTCTCGGCAACAGGATATTTCTTTGCCAAACTCGTGCGCAAGGCTCTCAATGTGCCAGTGGGACTTATCGAGGCAAACAAGGGAGGATCGAGAGTGGAGAGTTGGATTGACGAGGACAACCTCACCAAATACACCAAGGAGAATCTTGACTCTACGACGATGAAGGACCGATTTGAGTGGGATTTCCATTATCCACTGCTTTGGGGCAACGCCACCTTCCATCCTATACTCAACTACACCGTCAAGGGAATACTCTATTACCAAGGTTGCTCGAACGTGGGCGACCCGGCAGGACAATACACCGAGCGACTGAAGATGCTGGTGGAGCAGTGGCGTCGCGACTTCAAGGAGGGCGACATCCCGTTCTATTTCGTGCAGATAGCTCCTTATGTTTATGGCGACGGAGAGGACGGCACGTCGGGAGCTAAGTTGCGCGAACAGCAATTCAATGCCACAAAGGTTATCCCCAACAGTGGTATGGTGTGCACCCACGACTTAGTGTTCCCCTACGAGAAGGGACAGATACATCCGGCACAGAAGCAGCAGGTGGGAGAGCGTCTTGCATTCCTCGCACTCAACAAGACATACGGATTCAAGACTGTCATCTGCGACAACATGACATATCGCGACATGATTGTGCAGGACGGAACAGCATATCTGGCATTTGACAACATGGCAGAGGGATACAACCGCTGGGAGGATATCCAGGGCTTTGAGGTGGCAGGCGAGGACCGCGTGTTCCACAAGGCCACGGCAGTGAAGTTCTGGGCTCCAGGCAATGACCCACGCAACGAGCGCATCGCAGTGTCGTCGCCGATGGTGAAGAAGCCGGTGGCAGTGCGTTATTGCTTCAAGAACTTTGAGATTGGCAACTTCGGCAATCAGGGTGGTCTGCCTCTCGTGCCATTCCGTACGGATAACTGGGAATAAAATGAGATAACAATGAATTTTGACGAGATTTTTCAGTTCTGCCCGAAATGCGGCAGTAAGCATTTTGACAAGAACAACGAGAAAAGTCGAAAGTGTGATAACTGTGGATTCGTGTATTACATGAATCCCAGTTCATCCACTGCCGCTTTCATTATTAATGACAATGGCGAACTGCTTGTTTGTCGCCGCGGTAAGGAACCAGCCAAGGGGACTCTCGACCTTCCCGGTGGTTTTGTGGATTTCAATGAGACAGGAGAGGAGGGGATAGTGCGCGAGGTGAAGGAAGAGACAGGACTTGAGATAAAGGACTGCCGTTATCTGTTCTCGGTGCCAAACCTATACAGGTATTCGGGTCTTGACATTCCCACTCTCGACATGTTCTTTGAGTGCAGGGTGTCGAACGATGTGCAGCCCAAGGCAGCCGATGATGCCGCCGAATGTTTCTGGCTTGCAGCATCTGACGTGCATCCCGAGTTGTTCGGACTGAGGTCGATAAGACACGCACTTAACTTGTACTTTGGGAATTAGGAATTAGGGATTAGGAATTAGGGATTAGGAATTAGGAATTAGGGATTAGGAATTAGGAATTATTTTTTAGTTCTTCCGTCAGCACGCTTTCGAGCTTTTCGGCTGAGAGGCGAAGCTGGAATTGTCCCTTTATGGCTACGGTGATGCCACCCGTTTCCTCCGATACTACAATCACCACGGCGTCGCTGTCCTGCGACATACCCATCGCAGCACGGTGGCGCAGACCGAGTTCCTTGGGGATGTCGAGACTGTGGGACACAGGCAGAATACATCCCGCAGCCTTGATGCGCTGACGAGAGATAACCATGGCACCATCGTGCAGTGGGGAGTTCTTGAAGAAGATGTTCTCGATGAGACGCTGGTTGATGTTGGCGTCGATCTTGTCGCCTGTGTCAGCTATGTCGTCGAGAGGTGTGGTGCGCTCAATAACGATGAGAGCACCCACTTTTCTCTTGCTCATGTTCATGCAGGCAAGAACGATGGGCACAATAGTCTCCCTGCTTGCCCCACTGCCGCCTTCTTCCTTTTCCTGTTGGAAGAATCTCAGCAGCAGTCGCATCCTCTGGTGGGCACCGATGTTGTAGAGGAATTTGCGAATGTCCTCCTGGAACAGGATGATAAGACCAATCACTCCCACGCTCACCAACTTGTCCATGATAGAACCAAGCAGGCGCATCTCGAGTATCTGTGACACAAGCAGCCACAATACCACAAACATCATTATGCCGATGAACACGTTGAGCGAGCGTGATTCCTTCATCAGGCGATAGATGTAGTAGAGCATCAACGCCACAAGCGTGATGTCGATAATATCCTTTATGCCAAATTCGAAGAACATTCCCTATTAATATTTCAATTATTTAACTTAAGTTTCGTATATGCTCAACTTTTTTGGAGTTCAAGGAGTTCAAGGAGTTTAAAGGAGTTAAAGACAATAGTCTTTTCGTC
>JBJEAY010000171.1:0-2918 GCA_051869575.1 Prevotella sp.
ACCACCCACATCCTCATAGCCGTCAGCCTCGAGCTTCTTCTGAATCTCGTTGTAGCTTGTTGGCTCACCGTAGATGGTGATTGTGGTCTCGTCCTTGTCCTCGTCGTATTCCTCGTCATACTCCTCCTCTACTCCGAAGTCGATCATCTCGAGGATGAAGTCGTCCATATCGACGTCGGCCTTCTTCTTGAAGGTGAACACACACTTGTGGTCGAAGAGGAACGACAGCGAACCGGTTGTTCCCATGTTTCCACTAAACTTGTTGAACACACTGCGCACGTCGGCTACGGTGCGGGTGGTGTTGTCGGTGAGTGTATCCACAAACACTGCCACTCCGTGAGGTCCGTATCCCTCGTATGTGACGCTCTTATATTCACTCTGGTCCTTACCCATAGCGTTCTTGATGGCACGCTCGATGTTGTCCTTCGGCATGTTCTCACGCTTACACACTGCTATGATCGAACGCAGTGAGGGATTGTTCTCGGGCTCTGGTCCGCCCTGCTTCACGGCAATGGCAATCTGCTTGCCCAGTCGTGTAAATGTCTTGGCCATGTGGCCCCATCTCTTCAGCTTTGCAGCCTTACGATATTCAAATGCTCTTCCCATTATATTTTAATTCTTTAATTTTTTAATTCTTTAATCCTTTAATTTTTTTTAATATTTCAATATTAAAAAAATTATCTCAGTTCGCAATTAAGCTTGCTCTTGAGGTTGGCGATGAGCTTGTTCATGATAGCCTCAATCTGCTTGTCGCCCATGGTCTTCTGCTCATCCTGCAGAATGAAGTTGACGGCATAGCTCTTCTTGCCCTCGGGCAGGTTCTTGCCTTCATACACGTCAAACAGCTCCACCTTCTTCAGCAACTTTTTCTCGCTCTGCAGTGCAATCTGCTCAATCTGTGCAAACTCCACGCTCTTGTCAACGAGCAGGGCGAGGTCGCGGCTCACTGCGGGATACTTGCTTATCTCGGTATATAGCACCTCGTTCTTCTTGGTGGCCTTCATGAGTGCCGTCCAGTTGAGTTCGGCATAATACACGGGGTTGTCGATATCGGCAGCCTTGAGCGTCTTCTTCGACAGGATACCCATTTCGCCGAGCTTCTTTCCGCCACGGTTTTCGAGTGTGATGCCTGCGGCAAATACATCGTTGTCGCTCTTCTTGCGCACCACGGCTCCTGCTGGCAGTCCGATGCGGCGCAGCACGTTATCCACGTATGCCACGAGTTCATAGTATGAGGAGTCCTCATTGGGATGTGCCCAACTGCCTTCCACTCTCTTGCCAGTCACCCACAATCCCAAGTGATACTGCTCGCGATAGGCAAGCATTGGGTTGTCGTTGTTCTTCTTCTCGGGATCGAAGTGATATACATTTCCAAATTCGAAGAATCTTAGGTTCTGGTTTCTGCGCTTGGCGTTGTGCTCAATGCTTTCCAGTCCGCCGAAGAGCAGTGTCTGGCGCATCACGCTAAGGTCGCTGCTCAGCGGATTCATTATCTTCACACAATTCTCCTGAGGCCATGCGTTATGATTGTCGTAGTAAGCACCCTTGGTGAGCGAGTTGTTGAGTATCTCGTTGAATCCCTCTCCCACGAGCTGCTCACCCACGAGGTTGTGCAACTTATGCTTGCGGTCTTCCTCACCCTTAATCACAAGGCTGCCCTTGAGCTGGGTGGGTATTTCCACATTATTATATCCATATATGCGCAGGATGTCCTCCACCACGTCGCATGCTCTCTGCACATCCACACGATATGCAGGCACGTCGATATTGATGCCCTCGGCGTCCTCGGCGGTGATCTTCATCTCAAGACTGTTGCATATTGCCTTGATGGTGTCGGCAGGAATCTCCTTGCCAATAAGAGAGTTGACGTATGAGTAGTCAAGTCTCACTTTCGCGTCCTCGATAGGTGTTGGATAAACGTCATTAATCTCCATCGACACCTTGCCGCCAGCCAATTCCCTGCACAGGATGGCAGCCTGCTTCAGGGCGTAGATGGTTGCGTTGGGATCAACACCACGCTCGAAGCGGAACGACGAGTCGGTGCTCAACTGGTGATGACGCGCACTCTTTCTGATCCATGTGGGATGGAAATAGGCACTCTCCAGCACCACATTTGTTGTCGTGTCGTATGTACCGCTACCCTTGCCGCCGAATATACCGGCGATACACATGGGTTCCTCGGCATTGCAGATGCTCAGGTCGTGCAGTCCAAGCGTGTGCTCCTCGCCGTCGAGGGTGACAAACTTGGTGCCCTCGGGCTGGGTGCGCACCACAATCTGATGGCCCTTCACCTTGTCGGCATCAAAGCAGTGCATGGGCTGACCGTATGCCATCATTATATAATTGGTGATATCCACGATATTGTTGATAGGACGCAGACCGATGATCTTCAGTTTGTTCTGCAGCCATTCGGGACTCTCCTTCACCTCGCATCCCGTCACGCTCACACAAGCATAACGCTTGCAGGCCTCGGTGTTCTCAATTCTCACCTCCACGGGCAAGTCGTGGTTATCCACCACAAAACCGCTGCAGTCGGGGCGATGCAGACTTGTCTGCTTACCATTTGCCACGAGCCATGCATAGAGGTCGCGGGCCACTCCCCAATGCGAGAGTGCATCCGAGCGGTTGGCGGTGATGTCAATCTCGATGAGCCAGTCGCTCTCAAGGTGGTAGTATTCAGCGGCAGGCTGACCCACCTTGGCGTCCTCAGGCAGCACGATGATTCCGGCATGGTCGGTACCAATACCGATCTCGTCCTCTGCGCATATCATTCCGCAGCTTTCCACGCCACGCAGTTTCGACTTCTTGATAACAAACTCCTTGTCGCCGTCATAGAGCACGCAGCCCAGGTCGGCAACAATCACCTTCTGTCCGGCAGCCACGTTGGGGGCGCCGCATACAATCTGCGAGGGAGTTTC
>JBJEAY010000172.1:0-2916 GCA_051869575.1 Prevotella sp.
AGGAGGTCGCAGACGGCACCAAGTCGGGTGTCGTTGGTCTCCGTGCCATCATCGATGATGGTAATGGGCTTGGTATAGGACTGTTGGTCTTTCCACTCGTTGAAGATATGGGCAAACTTGTGGTTGGTGATGATGATGTGCTCGTCGATGTCGGGAATGGCATCGATGTCATCAAGCATTCGTCCCAAGATGGTGTTGTTGCCTATCTTTAGCAATGGCTTGGGAAAGTTCTTTGTCAGTTCGCCGAGGCGAGTGGCATAGCCGGCTGCTATTACAATATTCTTCATAATAAATTAATCTCTTCTGAAAATGTCTCTTGTATAAACCTTATCCTCCACGTCACCGAGGCACTCGTCGAAGCGGTTGGCGATGATGGCATTAGCCTGTGCCTTGAACTTTGCAAGGTCGTTGACAACGAGGCTGCCGAAGAAAGTGCTGCCCTCTTCGAGGGTTGGCTCGTAGATGATGACGTTGGCTCCCTTTGCCTTGATGCGCTTCATGATGCCTTGGATGGCTGACTGGCGGAAGTTGTCGGAGTTGGACTTCATCGTTAGACGATAAACACCAATGACCACTTCCTTTTCCTTCTCAGCATCCCAATGGGCATTCTCGTTATAGTAGCCAGCCTTGGCAAGCACTTGGTTGGCAATGAAATCCTTACGTGTACGGTTGCTCTCTACGATGGCAGACATCATGTTTTGGGGAACATCAGCATAGTTTGCCAAAAGCTGCTTGGTGTCTTTGGGCAGGCAGTAGCCGCCGTAGCCGAAGCTGGGGTTGTTGTAGTGCGTACCGATACGTGGATCAAGTCCCACACCGCTGATGATAGCCTGTGAATCCAGACCCTTCATCTCTGCATAGGTGTCCAGTTCGTTGAAGTAGCTGACACGAAGGGCAAGGTAAGTGTTGGCGAAGAGTTTTACTGCCTCTGCCTCTTTCATGCCCATGTACAATGTCTCAATATCCTTTTTAACTGCACCTTCCTGCAAAAGATGTGCAAAGGTCTTAGCAAATTCTTCCGTTTCAGGATTGCCGATAGCCTCGATGGCTGCATTTTCTTCATCGAACTCTTTTCCCTCAATATGCTTTGGGTAGCCCACGATGATACGACTGGGATAGAGGTTATCATAAAGAGCCTTACTTTCACGCAGGAACTCCGGCGAGAAGAGCAGATTGAAATGCTTGCCTTTCAGTTCGGGTTTGAGCAGGAACTGGAGGGCGTATTTCTTATATAGGGAGCGGGTATAACCTACAGGGATAGTACTCTTGATAACCATCACTGCATCGGGATTGACCTCCAATACGAGGTCTATCACGTCCTCGATATGGTGTGTGTCAAAGAAGTTCTTTACAGGGTCGTAGTTAGTCGGGGCAGCAATGATGACAAAGTCTGCATCCTTGTATGCCTCACGTCCGTCAAGAGTAGCCGTGAGATTCAGTTGCTTTTCAGCAAAGAATTTCTCTATGTATTCATCCTGAATAGGTGATACACGGTTATTTATCTTTTCCACTTTTTCTGGAATGACATCCACTGCCGTCACCTGATGGTTCTGCGACAGCAATGTTGCCATTGACAGGCCTACGTAGCCTGTGCCGGCTACTGCTATTTTTAAATTTTCAAATGTGTTCATATCTTATCATTTTGAGTTTATTCTCATTTTCATTAAGTTTTCTTCGGAGACGATAGATGGTATCTACGTTTTTGATGTTTGAGTTGAAATTAATTTATAAAAAGTAAGTCCGAATATTCAAAAATTTGTATCATGAATGTCAGCTACCCATGTATAAATAGAATCATAATAAAGAGTTATCTCTGATGTTTGCTTGCCAATATCTTCGTTATTCTCGAAAAACTGAATGTGAACCTCTTCTTTTGAATAAGTAATATAAGCACCTATAAGAGTATCATGAACGCAATAGTCCAGATTAGAGTTCATAGATGACGAGACTAATGATTTCAACCTTTGCTTATCCTCTTTTACATTCTTATAGTTACCTTTGCGTTTCATCTCAACGGCCAATAAATTTTCTTGTACACCTCTACTTTGAATCAATAGGTCACTTACCATATATTGCGGCATATGTTTGCTGTTTTCATACATTTTCAAACAACCATTACCCATACGATTGTATTCAACATCAGCATAGTATCCCTCAAACAATCTTGAATTGTTCATTTGGTCATACTCTCTCATGACATTTTCGATGTGATGAGCAAGGCGTGCGCATATATTTCTTTCCGAGACTCCAAATTTAATATTGTCGTAATCAATCTGGTATAATCTCTGTAATGAAGGTATCAGAATTTCGATAATTATAATATTTTTCATAACATGGATTACAAGTTTAATCTATTGGGCTATTTCTCATAAAAAACCGAGTTAAACACCCCTAATAGTGTGTTTTATCGTATCTATCAATGAATTAATCTGCGATTTTTCTTCCTCAGAAATCCCATCAGCGAACTGTGTAGATACTTCTTCGTTAGACAGGTAAGCTTTAATCATTTGCGTGTATGAAAAAGGCTTTTGAACTGCATCGTCTAAAACATTGACTTCTATATCATTTCTCTCTGTCTTTGAAAATTTCAACACCATATCATCTGTATTCTTTAAAGTTATACTTCTTTATTCTTTTCTTAATGGAAGCTTTTCCTCCATCTGTTTGGTCAGCTATAATGTCCAAAACTTTTTGTTCTCCCAACTTTCCTTCAAGAGAAGCTGACCTAATAGTAATTTTTCCTCCTACGTTTTTGCAATATACAATATTTTGTGCATCTGCCATCATTGGTATTGTAGCATTATGCGAAACCAATATTATTTGCTTTTTCCCTTTTACCTCTTTTATTGTCTTTACCAAATCTTCATTGATATATTTAATTGCCAGATTATCTTCGGGCTGATCGATAATTATTGG
>JBJEAY010000173.1:0-2913 GCA_051869575.1 Prevotella sp.
AAGACGCAAAATGTTCTGCATTTTCTTTTGAGACGCCTTCTCGCTGAATCCAAAGAATTTAAACATATTGACGATGTGCTGCTTATATGCCTCACGAATATCGGTAGTGGCGGAATCATTGTCAAGATAATACTCCTTCTGACGCAGGATAAGTCCACTCTGCATAACATTCAAGATATTCTGCTTAGAGTTTTTCCTGTCGGCACCGATATATATGCCATAGAACTCATTGTTTGTATAAGTGGACATCTCCATCTGCAGAGCCACCAACGACTTGACATCCTTGGCTGCCTGTATGCGGTTGAGCATAGGCATAATAGGTGCCACACCATCGGCATTACGACGATTCTCGTCGGTAGCGAGCTTATACAGGTCGCTTAGCTTGCGTTCTGTGGTTCCCTCGGCATACTCTTGGGTTTTGAGTTCGTTGAGAATTCCATTGATTCTCTTCACGTTGTCCTCGCCAAGTTTGTCGAAGCTACCATAGCGCGAGTAAGCTGCTGGCAGTGGATGAGCCTGCATCCAACCACCGCATGCAAACTGATAGAAATCGTCTGCCGGACGTACACTTTTGTCAATGTCGGCACCATTAAGACCGGTGCCAAGGTCATTCTGCGCCATGCCCGTCAAAGTAAACGAGCAGAAGGCTACAATCGGAATAATCTTTTTCATAGTTATCATTTAAAATATACTTCACTCTTCATTTTTAATTTCCTCCAGCCTCAATGACAAGGTTTCCCATTTCTCAACCTCTTCGTCGAGAGCCTTCTTCGTTGATGTGTATTCGGTGATGAGCGTCATGTCGGACGCATTCTCTGGCTTACAAAGGATTTCGTCGAGTTCCTTGAGTCGTGCCTCCATCTTCTCGATCTTGTTTTCCGATTCCTTCACGGCCTTCTCTGCCCTCGACACCTTTTTCATTCTCTCCTTGCGCTCGGCATAACTTTCCTTGGGAACATCAGCTTGCACATTCGTGTTGCCATTATTTGTAGTAGTGGCAGTGATTGACAATTTCTCAGCCGACTGCGACGGAGCCACACTCGGGTCGTCAATCGAAGCCAAGTAATCATATATACCGCCAATGTGCTCCCTCACCTTTCCGTCGGCAAACTCATACACCTTGCTTACGAGTCCGTCGAGGAATTCACGGTCGTGGCTAACAATTATAGCCGTTCCGTCGAATGCCTTTATGGCTTCCTTAAGCACGTCTTTAGAAGGCATGTCGAGATGATTGGTGGGCTCGTCGAGGATAAGGAAATTCACAGGCGAGAGCAACAGTCGAATCATTGCCAGTCGGCTTCGCTCACCTCCGCTTAGCACCTTCACCCTCTTCTCCGAGGCTTCACCTCCAAACATAAAGGCACCGAGGATGTCGTTAATCTTCAACCTCACCTCGCCCTTTGCCACACGGTCGATAGTGTCAAACACCGTGAGACTCTCATCAAGCATCTGTGCCTCATTCTGGGCGAAATAGCCTATCTGCACATTATGCCCCACCTTAAGATTGCCCTCAAAGGGTATCTCGTTCATGATACATTTCACGAGAGTGGATTTTCCTTCACCGTTTCTACCCACAAATGCCACCTTTTCGCCTCGCTTAATACTAAGCGACACATTCTTGAACACGTTGTGCTCACCATAGTCCTTGCGCACATCTTCGCATATTATGGGGAAGTCGCCACTGCGCAAACAGGGCGGAAACTTTAGGTGCATGGCCGAGTTATCTACCTCATCCACTTCGATAGGCACTATCTTCTCAAGCTGCTTTATTCGGCTTTGCACCTGCACAGCCTTTGTGGGCTTATACCTGAACCTCTCGATGAAGTCGCGCAGGTCGGCAATCTCCTTCTGCTGGTTTTCGTATGCCCTCATCTGCTGTTCCCTTCTCTCCTTGCGCAGCTCAACATATTCATTGTATTTCACTCGATAGTCAATCACCTTACCACATGAAATCTCAAGCGTTCTGTTGGTGACATTATTGATGAAAGCACGGTCGTGGCTCACCAGTACGACAGCTTTTGCCGACTGCATGAGGAACTGCTCAAGCCACTGGATGCTCTGTATGTCGAGATGGTTGGTAGGCTCGTCGAGCAACAGCACGTCGGGCTTGCTCAAGAGTATCTTCGCCAGTTCGATACGCATGCGCCATCCACCCGAGAACTCACTCGTAGGACGGTCAAGGTCGGTGCGCTTGAATCCAAGTCCCACCAACGTGCGCTCAATCTCAGCCTCATAGTTGTCGGCTCCCATCATCATATATCTGTCATGCTCCGACGTGAAGCACTCCACCAGTTCGGCATACTCCTCGCTCTCGTAGTCGGTGCGCTCAGCCAACTGCCTGTTCATCTCGTCAATTCTCGCAGCCATTTTCCTTATGTCGGCAAATGCCTTCTGTGCCTCCTCCTTGACGGTGGTGTCGTCTTGAAGTATCATCACCTGTGGCAGGTATCCGATAGTACACCCGTTGGGCACAGCCACCTGACCTTCGGTCGGTTTCTGCATTCCGCACAATATCTTGAGCATAGTCGATTTTCCGGCACCGTTTTTTCCAACCAACGCGATGCGGTCGCGCTCGTTGATTACGAAACTGACGCCACTGAACAATGGCTTTACGCCAAATTCCACTTTAAGCGATTCTACTGATATCATTGCTTATGTGTTTTTTCATATATTCTTAACGAGTGCAAAGGTAGTCATTATTACCGAAAAAGCCAAATATCTGCCGTTTTTTTAACTAATTATATATATAAAACAAGGTAAAACAAAAAAAATGCCGCTTTTTTAGAAAAAAAACGGGAAAACATTTGGCAGTTTCGAAAAAAGTTCGTACCTTTGCACCCGCAATTCGGAAATCAGGCATGCGCTTGTAGCTCAGTTGGTAGAGCACCTGACTCTTAATCAGGGTGTCCAGGG
>JBJEAY010000174.1:0-2907 GCA_051869575.1 Prevotella sp.
AAAGTGACAGTGAGAAACGTGTGGCAAAATTGCAACGTGAATTGAATTCCGCAAAGAAAGCACTTGATGCGACTAAAGCGGAACTGAAAGAATGTAAAAAGGCCATTAAAAATATGCAAAAAGAGAATAAAAAAAAAGAGCCAGTGAAGAAGTTGACGAAGAGACAGCAGTCGTTGCTCTCCAAACTATCCGAGGCTATAGATTCAGGGAGTTCGTTGTCAGAATTGCTTCTGGACTTAGGGCGCGGCTGAAAGAATGCGGTTCGCGCTCCATTGTGAAGATCCTTGAAGTTTTAAACGAGGTGTTCGGCGACAAGCTGTTTGAAAAGATACCCAGCCACCAGACTATAGAAGACTGGTGTGAGAAAATGGGCCTTGACATGTACGTCAATGCAAAAAACGAATATAAGGAACAATCGTATGTCAGTCTCCATGACGAGAGCATATCTGTTGGCAAACAGAAACTATATGTACATATGGCAGTGCCATCAGATTGTGTCGGCAGACCGCTCACTCTGTCAGATGTTGGTATTGTCGATATGGCAATAAGCCCATCATGGGACAGCAGGAGTGTTACATCGCAAATCATGAAGACAATGCGCCAGATAGGCAATCGCACAGAGTATTCGGTTATTGACAATGCCCACAACTTGCGCAATGCGTGCGCTGCTGCCGGTATTGCGTCCCACAGGGACATCTCCCATACTTTCGGAACGTTCTTAAAGAAGCATTTCGCTGAGGATGAGAACTTTAAATCTTTTACAAAGACAATGGAGAGCAGGAGGCTATCACTACACTTGACTGAAAATGCAGTGTTGCTACCACCAAAGCAAAGGGCCATAGCGAGGTTTATGAACTGCTTTGCATGGGTAGAATGGGCCAAACGCATGGACTGCATATATGACGAGTTGGATGATGGCCTAAAGACGGCTTTCTCTTTTGTCAGGGAAAACAAGCCCTTGGTGTCGGAATTATATGCCATAATGGAATGTGTGAAATATGTCGAAACCGAATGTAAGAACAAAGGGCTAAGCCTTGGACTTGCCAGGTGTCTCAAGGAAAAGATAGACTCGGATCTTGTAAATGCGGAAAGTGTGACAAAGAGAATGCAAAAAATGGGACATGACATGACGGAGTACTTGAATGAGGAGTGCAGGCTTCTAAAGTCAGAGGATGATGTGCATATCATATCATCGGATGTAATAGAGTCTGGTTTCGGTGTATTCAAGTCAACAAAGTCGCCAGACAAACTAACGGGCATTACAAAGCATATGTTGGTCTTGCCGTTCTCGTTGAAGGCCACGTCCAAGGAAGCCAGGATGACATTTGATTTCAAAAAGGCACTTGAGAATGTACACTATGCGGATTTGAAGGAATGGGCAGACCTCAATTTGTATGGTAATCCTGCCATGGAAAGAAGGGAGATTTTCCGAAAAACATCTTAAAAGTCAATTACAAACTTGACACCCTAGTTTCCAACTGACAGAAGACGAAAAGCAGGAACTTATCACAAATTGTGATAGGTTCAAAAGCCTCAAACATTCATCTTATTCACCATACGCCTTTACTGAACAGGGAGTGACACAGCTTTCTGCTGTATTGCGTTCAAATATTGCTGTTGAAATGTCCATACGCATTAACGATGCATTCCATGCCATGCGTAAGTTTATTGTAAAAAACAAAAAATGGGTGTCTTTTTCGATGGACAGATGTTCGATGCCTTTGTGCTTGTGGAGGAACTCATTCAGAAGGCTACCAAACGTATTGTCCTCATTGATGACTACATCACAGCCTCTCTTCTTCAGCGCTTTCATAAGCGTTCTCCAGGCGTTACTCTCGACTGTTATGTCAAAACACGCTTTGCCACCTCTGATCTCCAAGAAGCTATTGTGCAATATAATGCCCAATATCCAGATGAACCAACTATGCTTCACACTTTTGAGAGGTCGCATGACCGATGGCTAATAATTGATGACACTGTCTATCACTTCGGAGCTTCCCTCAAAGACCTCGGCAAACGTTGGTTCTCTGTGAGTGTTATTACAGAACATACCGCTGACGAACTAATATCGAGACTATAACCTGCAATATAAACATAAGACAACTTTGTGTCCGCAGGTGGACGAGAGGAGGGAACAACTTTTGATTAATGATGATCGATTAATGATTACTGATTGCCCGTGGTTGTTGTGCGAACCTAATGAGGTTGAAGGTAAACGATTGCTTGCAGAGATTATGTGGGGCGGCAACTTCGGGCAATTTTTAAATGAAGAATATAGAATGAAGAAACAACGTTCGGCGGCCGAAGGGAAAGCCAATGAAGAAAGGTGCTGCGCGAAAGGAAAACGAGTGATGAGACTCGTAAGCAGTTATCCAGAGGAGGCTCTGTGGGAGCCGGTGTTTAGGGTGTGGCACCTCGCTTGGCGAGGAATTAATGGTTAATGATTTTTTTCTACCTCACCCGTCCTCTCCTGCTAAGAGATTTTCGAAAGCCCCCCGTCCCCTCTTAACCTGAAGAGGGGCTCCACCGCTTTCCCCTAAATCCCCTTTCCCCTCGGGGGACAGGGGACTTAAAGCCTGGCCGGCCGGGCCTGTACTCGCAAACAAGCTCTCGCCCACAAGGGGTTGCTCGTGAGTGCCTACGCAACAGAGTCACGATTGTTTGACGCACGATGTGCGAGTGTTTATGCGCCGTGGGCGCGGCTGCGCAAAAGGAAGGTTATTGATTATTGATGAAAAAAATGGGGAAAAGTTTGGTGGTGTAGGAAATAGTACGTATCTTTGCGGCGTGATTAGTGTTATGTGGTCATAAAAGGGATTTATAATGAACATAGATAAACATATAAATGATATATGAGTGCACTTTAAAAAGTGCCTTACGGCACCATTGTTATTAATTACGTTATTT
>JBJEAY010000175.1:0-2905 GCA_051869575.1 Prevotella sp.
AATAATCAAAAATTATGAGGAATAATCCATTTGAATTTAAATATGATGCGAAGGGGGACTACTACGACATCGTGGTAGATAAGAAGATACAGGCGGTGGTGGACGAATTGAAGAAGCTGCCGCACGTGGTGCTTACCCGTTACATGACGTATTGGATGGACGATGTGGACAACGGGAAATACGAGGTGGAGAGCGACTTGCCGCACGAGGAATGGTATGCTGACTGCAAGGATTATGCGGGTTCCACAACAGATGAGGAGAGGTATATGCACGCAAAGTGCATGGCAGAGACACTCGGACACATGCTTCAGGACATCAAGTATTATCATCCCAACAAATATCCCGCTGCCATGAGGACGGTGAAGTCGTGGAAGAAATATCGTTTTATCGGTTTCTCTGCCTCGATGAAGGAGGAGATTGACAAGACTTGGATAGAGCCTGTGGCATGGGAAGACGGCAAGAAGGCAGCCTACGCTTATGTGCCATTGTTGGCGACGTTCATGAAGCAGGTGGAGAACGGAGAGATGGAGGAGGCTGCGGGCAATGCATTCTATCTGCTGGAACGTCTTGCACGGCTATACTGCAAGGACGTGATGCTGTTTGAGTCAGACAAGGATAATCATTGCTCGTTCTATGAGTTCCTGTTGGAGGCGGTATGCCATATACTGGCGGTGGTGATGAAGGACAAGAGGACGGACAGGGATGTCAGGTCGGCAATGACCTGGCAGTTGGGCAGCATCAATATGCTGTACGGACGGATATTCGAGTCGTCATATACATCTTTTCAGGACTTGATGAACGGAGATGCAGACGATGACACCTTTGCATGGGGATATGAGTACTTGGTGATTGGCCCGAGTGCGTTTACACACGATTGATGAAATAAAGAACTAAGATATGGAGAAATACTATGATGATGGACTGGCACTTTGGGGACTGAAGTGCGGAGAGAGACGGATAACGGGACCGATGTACTTGGAGGTGTTTGACATCAAAGGGCAATGGGCTGCCGTGAGGTTTGAGAATGAAGGAACGGGAATTGTCAATGACAAGGGAGAAACTGTGAAGCGGCTGCCTGATTTCCAACAGTTAGTTTTTGAAGAGAATGACTTCCTGAAAATCACAAATGTCAGGGATTTCTTCATTGACTTAAGGTCGATGAAGTTGTATGCGTCTATGCCTGAGAACCGTTTCTTCGGGGAGTTTGAACTGTTGTTTATCGGCGATTGGATATACACGCGGACGAAGCAGCATTATGGAGTGGAGGAAAAGTTGGGTTGCCCACCGTGTTTGTGCGAGGACGGTCTCTATCTGACTATACCGTGTAAAGAGATGTCGATGACGGAACATCTGCAATATCATGACAAGGAGGACGAACCATGGTCGGAGAATCTGGAGAAATGGGTGGATTGGCAGAATGACAAGGCATGCCTGATAGCCGGGGATGACTCACAGGCATACTGGCTGTACAGGCGATTGGTGGATGGGACGATTGTCATCATAGACAATAAGTTGCGCTTCTATCACGTGACGGGCGTGAAGGACGAGGAAGGCAGGATGAAGGCTGTGAAGCTGTTGGTGGCACAGGCGGACGATAAAACAAAGGTGGAGGAGGTTGACAGGTTGTTGCAGCCGATAGAGATAGAGGCGAAAGAGAAAGTGGCCGAACATAAACGAAAGACTATTGAGGATGAGAAAAGACTGCGTGAGTTGCGACTCAAACAACTGAAAGATGCTGTACCCTTCAAGATGGGGAATAAATGGGGATTGAAGTTACAAGACCGTATCGTGGTGCCACCTCTATACCATTCGGTGAAGAACCCCGTTGGTCAATATTGTGCAGTGGAGAAGAACCAACGGCACTGGGGCATCATGGCTGTGGATGGCAAGTTTGTGGTGGAACCGAAATATGAGGATGCAGAGGTATTTCAAGATGGAACGGCGGTGTTGACGGTATATAAAGGCAAGACAGTCCTTCGGAAATTAAAAGAATAAATGATTAAAGTTTTAGTCTTTTAAACATTTATACATTTACAATGCTGAGAGATTATCAGATTGATATATGCTCACGAGTAAGCGAGGCTTTTGATAAGCATCGTAGCGTGATGGTGCAAATGCCGACGGGTACGGGAAAAACCATAGTACTCGCTTCTCTCGTAATTAAAATATTAAATAATGAAAGGATTAAAGGGCGTTCAGGGCGAATACTTATTGTAGCCCATCGCCGCGAGCTGATTGAGCAAATTAAGGCGACCATCACACGAATGGGATTGAATGCCAACAATCACTCATCATTAATCAACAATCAAACCATCATTGTTGAGTCAATCCAGACCATATCCCGCCGCATCGGAAATCCCCCCACTGGGGGGCAGGGGGACCTTGCTTTTTCTTTGGTAGTCATTGACGAAGCGCATCACGCTATTGCGAAGACCTACAAGATGATGTGGGAGGCGTGGCCAGAGGCGAGATTTCTTGGGTTGACGGCTACACCATGGAGGATGAGCGGTGAGGGATTCACGGATTTGTTTGAGGTACTGGTGCAGTCATGGGGCATCAAGAAGTTTATTGGGGAAGGATGGTTGTGTCCTTTCGATTACTTCTCTCTTAGACCGGACAGTGAAGACTTGAAACGCGTGGAGTCGCTGACGAAACGCGGTAGTGACGGGGATTATCTCACAAAGGAAATGAGGGAAAAGCTGGATGATGCACCATGCATTGAACGGTTATTTGATGCCTACAAGAGGCATGCCGATGGCAAGAAAGGCATCGTTTATGCCATCGACATCGAACATGCCGAGCATATCGCTGAATATTACAGACTGCATGGGGTAGCGGCTGTCGCTGTCAGCTCGAAAACGCAAGTTAAGGAAAGAAAGGAGATAATCGAACGATTTAGAAGTAC
>JBJEAY010000176.1:0-2896 GCA_051869575.1 Prevotella sp.
AAAGATACTACAGACATTATGCAAGGGCATGTCGCCGTATGAACTGCGTGACCTGCCGTCAAGCACTTCATTCAGTGCCATCAAACGCCTGACCCAAAACGGCTATGTAATACGTATCGACCGCTATATGATAGAAGACCCGATATTCAGGCATTGGATAGAGGAAAGGCAGATATAGAGTAAAAACTTGTCAAAAACAGCAAAAACTTTGATTTTGACATTAACTTTTCGGAGTTCATACGTTATTATATATAAAGGAACAACAAAATTTAAAATGAATAATAGTATGAAAAAGGTAATGTTAATCATGATGGCTATTGCCATTTGCGTTGGGGCTGCTGCCCGGAGTAATGAAACAGTTGAGAAGTCGGTGGCGGTGACTCCGTTTGACAAGGTGTCGCTCACTGCAGGTGTCACAGTCAAGTTCACACAAGGCTCTAAGCATGAGTGCATCATCATCGCCTCGCCTAAGGACATGGAGAAAATCAAAGTGGATGTGAAGGACAAACAGTTGAACATCTCTGTCGAGGGCAAGAAGAAGAAAATGAACGGTGTGACTTTCAGCTCTGCCGACCTGTCTGATGATGTAATCGTGAAAGTTACATCTCCCGAACTTACCAAGGTGGATTGTTTGGGCAGTGGAGATTTCATTGCCACCACCGACATCAAGACGGACGACATAACGTTCAAGATAACAGGCTCGGGCGACATCAAACTGAAGAAAGTTTCTGCCGACAAAGTGAAGTTGTCTATTGCCGGTTCGGGAGACATCGACCTGCAACAGACAAATGCCAAGAAACTGGACGTGTCGATAGCCGGCAGCGGAGACATCGAGATCAACAAGGTGGATGACCAATGCGAGTATGCCTCCCTGTCGGTAGCTGGTTCGGGCGACATCGACGCTATGTTCAGCGACTGTCAGGAACTGAAATGCAGTGTGGCAGGTTCGGGTGAGATTGAACTGAAGGGCAAGGTAGTCAACTACAGTTCGTCGATTGCCGGAAGCGGTGAGATTAAGAAGAATGAACTCACCATAACTGGCAACAGCAGCGAGAGCAACACCAACAATCGCTCGAAATTTCGCAAGAAGCCAAGGACGGTGAATAACATTAATGCGGAACCATAAAAATCTCTCTCTAAATAGATGACACAAAGCGAGTTTGAGGCAATAGCCATTCAACTGCGGACCAAGGCGCACGACGTGGCAAGGCGGATGCTGTCTTCGGCAGATGATTCCGAGGATGCCGCCGGCGACGTTATGCTACGCCTATGGACTCTGCACGACCAACTCAAGGATGGCGATCATGCCATCAAACTCGCCACAGTCATCGCACAACGACTTTGCATCGACATCATCCGAAGACAAAAGAAGAAACTCTCGATATTTGCAGATGCCGACAAGGGGTTGAAGCAGTCGGCAGGAAGATGGGCTAATCCCTCGGAACGCATCGAACTGGAGGAAGACGAGAGATGGCTGGTGCAGCAGATGGAGAAACTGCCCCCAAGGGAAATGCAAGTGCTGAAAATGCGCCAGATGGAGCATCGCTCCAACGGGGAGATTGCACGACTGTTGGGTATCAGTGAGGCATCGGTGAAGGTGATGCTGTCAAATGCACGCAAGAAATTGTTCAACGACATTAAAATAAGGAACAGACAATGAAAGAAATTGAAGTGGAAGAATTGCTCAAGAGGTTTATGGACGGTGAGACATCGGTGGAAGAGGAGGACGCACTTGCAGAGTATTTCCGTGGGGCCACTGATGATGACAGGCCTGATAATATCTCAAAAGAGGATTGGGAGGCTTATCGGGAGATGTTCCGAATCTTTGATGATGGGAATATAGGAGTGCGGGTGACCCACCCGCACATCACGGAGCAAGACTCCGGGCTGCGCATTGGCCGCGGGCGAGACGCCCACGCTCCCAGAGGCATCCGCATTTATATGGCGGCAGCGGCTGTGGCGGCTTTCATTGTCTTGGTCTTTATGCTTAATATAGGTGGAGAGCAAGCTGAGCCTATGATAGCGAAGGTTGGGACTGTTGATACCATAAAGGCAATGAATGTTCCTATCGACACATTGCGTGATGAGCCTTCTATCGACAAATTGCGCAATGACAATGTGGAAGTATCCCCCACTCCATCGCTAAAGGCGAAGCCTAAGAAGCAACAAAAGTTGCCTTACTCGCCTCCCGTTCCGAGACATCTGATAGCCCAAGTTGCCGAGGCCAACGAAGTCAGCGAGGACAGTATGGCAGTGGCACTTGAGGAAGCTGAGCGTCTGATAAATGCGATGACTGTATATCAAGAACTTAGAATAAGTGAGATTTGTAATGTTGAATATGAAGAAGAATATTAAAAAGATATGAAACGACAGAGTATTTTATTGATTGCCATGATGATGAGCATCGTGGCGTCGGCACAAGAGAGTATCGAACAACTGTTTCGCAGTCTCGACGCAAGAGGTGACAAGACATTGTTGTCGAAGAATCATTATGAAGACAACATCGACAACCCCACCACCTTCTGCCGCTACGAAGAGATAATGATGACTAAAAAAGCCTTCGGCAAACTCGAAGATGAGTTTGTCAAGACATTCACTAACGAGAAGGATTCATATAAACTTTATCGTAAGACTCTCAATGCACCACTCACCTTCAAATCGAGTCTCAGTGTGCCTTACGGTACGCAAAACGAGTATTCCGTGACCTTCGGATCACATTCCGATCACAACTATCTGGTCGCCCTCTTCTACGACAAGACAAAAACCGACAAGCGTCATGCCTACGCCCTTGTATGGTATAACAAGGGCGACAATGTCATAATCTTGCATTATCATATCTATGGCAACGACCCTACGAAGGTGTCAAATACACGCGTCATCACCTACGACGGCAAGC
>JBJEAY010000177.1:0-2889 GCA_051869575.1 Prevotella sp.
GATCTTCCATAATAATACAACACTTTTATTGACGAATAATCTGCATATTGGCACACTTTTTCTGACGAATAATGCACGTAACTACACACTTTTTCTGACGAATAACGGTGCAAAGATACAAACTTTTTTATTAATCGCCAAATAAATTGGCAATAATTTTCACTTTCTGCCTCTAAGTGCCTTGACTATGAGTTGGGCGGCATTGTCGGGGGCGACGGAGGTGCCAAGACGGCGGGAGACCTCGTCGTAGCCACGGAGCATGACGTCGCGGGCGGGAGAGCCGGGGAGGATGGCGTCAAGTTCATGGCGGATGTTATCCACGGTGAAGGTGTCGGCAACAAGCTCGCGCACCACCTCGGCATCGGCAATGAGATTGACGAGGGAAATATACTTCACCTTGAGCAACAGGCGACGGAGGATGGCTACGAGACGGGGGAAGATCATGCGATAGCACACCACCTGGGGCACACCGAAGAGACATGTCTCGAGTGTGGCGGTGCCGCTCGTCACCAATGCCGCCACGGCATGGGAGAGCAAGGGATAGGTTTGCCCATAAACTACGCGCACATCAGTGCCTTGGAGGAAGCGGTCGTAATAATCCGACGGCACTCCGGGGGCTGCGGCAAGCACCATCTGGTAGCGGTCGGCAAGATGGCGCGTGGCCTCAATCATCGCGGGCAGATTGTCCTTTATCTCCTGAAGGCGACTGCCTGCAAGGAGGGCTATCAGGGGAAGCCCATTGTCGTTGGGGACAGACAACTTGCCATCGTAGGAGGCACGAAACTGTCGCACCTCGTCGGAAGTGGGATTGCCCACATAGTGAATGGGATAGCCATGCTTCTGCTCGTAGAAGGGCACCTCGAAGGGGAGGATGGAATACATCTCGGAGATGTCGCGCTTGATGGCCTTGATGCGATGCTCCTTCCATGCCCATATCTTGGGGGATATATAATAGTAGAGGGGAATGGAGGTGTGCTGCTTGATATAGCGTGCCACCTTGAGATTGAATCCGGGATAATCCACGAGTATGACGACGTCGGGATGCCATGCGATGATGTCTTCCTGGCAGCGCTTCATATTCTTGAGTATGGTGTTGAGATGCAGCAACACGGGGATGAACCCCATATAGGCGAGTTCGCGATAGTGCTTGAGTCGCACTCCGCGATTGCCTGCCGCCTGGGTCATCATGTCGCCACCGAAGAAGCGGAACTGCGCCTCGGGGTCGCGACTTATTATTGACGACATGAGATGAGAGGCGTGGAGGTCGCCACTCGCCTCCCCTACGATGAGATAGTATTTCATTCGGTGAGGTATCCTAATTTTTCAAACACTTCGTATGCTGTCACATCCATCCTCGTGGGAGTGATTGAGGCATAGCCATGGGTGAGAGCCCAGTTGTCGGTGTCCTCGGCATCAGGCTCTTGGTTGACGTATTCGCCCACCATCCAATAGTAGTCGTAATCATGGGGATGACGGCATTTCACCACCTCGTTCTCCCAATCGCCAATGGCCATGCGGCATAGCTTGACGCCCTTCACTCCATCGGGCACTACGGGGAAATTGACATTGAGGCATACATATCTCGGAAGTCCATGCTCAAGCACCTTGCGTGTAATGTCTTTTACAAGTTGGGTCATCGGGGTGAAGTCGGCATCGTCGCGATGGTCGCAGAGCGAGAAGGCGACAGAGGGTATGAACTTCATGCAACCTTCCATGGTCACTCCCATAGTACCGGAGTAGTGGGTGTTGACCGAGGCGTTGTCACCATGGTTGATGCCTCCGATGACCATGTCGGGGGTGCGCCCGCCGCAGAGTTGGCTAAGTGCTATCTTCACGCAATCGACTGGAGTGCCGCTGCACGACCACATCTCGAAGTCCTCACCCCTGCGACGGAGTTTGAGACGAAGTGGCGATGCTGCCGAGAAGGCACATGAATATCCGCTACGGGCAGACTCGGGGGCACAAATGAGTAGATATGCCATGCCCGAGAGCATTTCGATGAGGCTTCGCAATCCCTTGGAATGATAGCCGTCATCATTCGAAATTAGTATTAAAGGTTTCTTATTTTCCATAAAAAGTATTTTTTCGGGTGCAAAATTACGAAAAAACCTTCAATTCTCGCCGTTTTTTCATATAAATTATGTACCTTTGCACCATATTTTAATAACTTTGGAACAAAAATGGGAAAAATAATCGCTTTAGCAAACCAAAAAGGTGGCGTGGGCAAGACCACTACGACCATCAATTTGGCAGCATCGCTCGCCACATTGGAGAAATCGGTGCTGGTAGTGGATGCCGACCCGCAGGCCAACGCGTCGAGCGGACTGGGAGTCGATATCAAGGAGGTGGACTGCTCGCTGTATGAGTGCATCATCGACCATGCCGACGTGAGGGACGCCATCTACACCACCGACATCGACGGCCTTGACATCATCCCCAGCCACATCGACCTCGTGGGTGCCGAGATTGAGATGCTCAACATCAACAACCGCGAGAAGGTAATCAAGAGTCTGCTTGAGCCCATCAAGGGCGAATACGACTTCATTCTCATAGACTGCAGTCCGTCGCTCGGCCTCATCACGGTGAACTCGCTCACCGCCGCCGACTCGGTGATCATCCCAGTGCAGTGCGAGTATTTCGCGCTTGAGGGTATCAGCAAACTGCTTAATACAATCAAGATTATCAAGAGCAAGCTCAATCCAAAATTGGAGATTGAGGGATTCCTGCTCACCATGTACGACTCGCGCCTCCGACTGGCCAACCAGATATACGACGAGGTGAAGAGGCACTTCCAGGAATTGGTGTTCAAGACGGTGATACAGCGCAACGTGAAGCTGAGCGAGAGCCCGAGCCACGGTCTGCCGGTAATCCTCTACGATGCCGACTCCA
>JBJEAY010000178.1:0-2888 GCA_051869575.1 Prevotella sp.
GTACTTGATGTACTCTGCCATGGTGGGGGTGGCGATGGCTTTCCATGCTTCCTCGATGACAAGGCATTTTCGTCCCTTCTTAATACGCATCTTCTGGGTGAACACGTCCATGATGATGAGCACGATAATCGGGAAGAGGATAGGGTCATCCTTGACCTTGTCTATCTCGAAGACAATGAACTTCTCGTCGAACAGGCTGCTGTCCATATCGTTGTTCAGGGTGTATTCCAACTCACCTCCCTTATAGAACTTGCTCAGTACGTAGGCAAAGTTGTCTATGTCGAACTGCACGTTCTTTTCCCTCATAATCTGAGGGATGCGCTGGATGGCAAACTCGTAGTAGCTGTTGAAACTAAGCTCCTTGACACGCAGCTGCTTTCTCTGGTGCTCAATTTTTATTATTTTATTTTCTATGACAGTCAGGTACTTTGTCTCGACAACCTCGGGGGTAAGGCGCATCAAGGCTTTCTCGGCTTGGATCTTTTCTCCCTCGGAAGCTCCATCATCGTCAACAAGAGCTTCCAATTTCTTTTTCTGACGCTCTATCTTCTTGCGCTTTTCATCGGAAATATTGCTTTCCTCAAGCTCGTCAATACGGTACTCGTCACCGTATTTCTTCTCGAGTTCTTTCTCGTAGTCATCGAACTTGCCGTTCTTCTTGTCCTGTAGCATAAGTTCTGCCTTGAGACGTTTCTTGTCTTCCTCGTCAAAGCCCTCAAACGGTGTGAAATACTCACGGTAATACTCCACGATGGTCTGGTCAATGATGGCTTCCTCTATCTTTGAAGGTGTCTCATTTCCCTTGAAGATAAGGAATATCATTGAACGAAGGAAGTTCTTCTTCTCGGTGAAGTTCTCGTTGTACTCTATCTCCGTCACCTTCAACGGGTTCATGGAGATAGGTTTTTCCTTGGAATAGCTGATATATGTTCCATTAAACATAGAACAGATTCCCTCGTAGCTGTCACCTGTATCTACGATAACACAGTCGGTGTCTTGCTCATAGTACTGGCGCATAACGGTGTTCATAAAGAAACTCTTTCCGGAACCGGAAGGACCCAATACGAAGAAATTGGAGTTGTCGGTCATCTTTATCTTTCCTTCCTTTCCTGTGGTGTCAACAACGAGTGGCACTCCCTGTCTGTCTGTATAGTAGCATTTAAGGGGACTGTCATCTCCCTTGGATTGGCGTTCCTTGTACATCAGACACAGTGCCGCATCCGAAAGCAACAGGAAACGGTCGTAGTCGGGGTTCAGACGATAACAGTTGCCGGGGAAGGAGGCAAGGAACAACTCCATCTGGTTATATGCCCTCTTGGATATGTGAATACCAATCTTGCTCATGACATTCTCGACGTAGTTTGTAACCTTCTGTATATCGACTTTCTCATCGGCGGCCACCACGAGGTTGTAGTGGGCGTATACAAGTTGCTTGCTTTCCTTGGCGATGACATCCTGAACCTTCTTGATATCCTCAGCGGCAATGAGGTTGCTGGGGTTGGGGAGTGAGGACAGGCGGTTCTTCTTCTTGTCCATAGCAGACATTTCCTTCTTCTGGTTGGGCATGAAGATAACCTGGTTATACACGATGGTGTCCACGTCGGGAATGGTATCCAACTCTGACATCAGGTCTATTGGCATAACGGAGTTGTTTACCGACATTTCCGTATATGGCTTTATCATACCGGGCAGTCCGACCGAGTCCACATCCAAAAGACTGTATATCTTTGCCTGACGATGCCCGAGATGGATTTCTTCGCTGTCAACCTTGAAGTTGGTCATGGAGAAATTCTTGTCGCGGAAATTTAGCGCGAAGTAACGGTCTGTATAATCCCTGAGTTCGTCCACACCAAGGAAACGGCTCTTAATGTTTGCTGTAGTCATTATGTCTTGTACCTTGTGGATCTTGACAAGAAAATCCTTCCACTTGCTGTTGTCATAGCTGAACAGACTGGATTTCTTGTTTTCCTGGGTAATGACAAGATATGTGTCTGCATCGGTGAACTGACGTCCCTCAAAGAATCGGAAATAACAACCTGTGAGGTATCTCTTCGTCTTTTCCTCGGGTGACAGCTCGGGCATACGGAACGCCTTGCGCACAAACACATCTTGCTTGTGGATGGCGTAACCTTCTCCCAACGTCTCGACAATACTTGCCATCAGGGACGTGAACTCATAGTAGCAGTCTATATCCGCGGAGTATTTCTGGACAGGATTGTTGAACTTCAATACACAACTGAATTCACCGAGCTTGGTGTACACTACACCTATACCCTCGATGTCCTCTATGCTGAAATAGATATCCTGAAAGGCTTTCGCACGCTTTCCTCCGGTACCGAAGGCCTTTACAGAAATAGCCATTCCTATAAGGATACAGACTATTGACAATATGACTATAACACTATACATATACAAATATTATAAATAATGCGAATCTTATTTTTTCGTTGAATGGGCAAAGATATATATGCCCTTGTATTCCTTCTTTGTGTGAAGGCCTTTTTTCTGTTTTAACATTATCAAAACCATACCGACTGACAGAAAACAGACGGCGACACCTAATCCTGCGAGAAAGCCGGCTATAAGGTAAGCAATGATAAAACCAACGACTGCACCGCCGACAGTTCCTGCCCCCCAATAGATGTATCTTCCTCGAAGACCCATGAATTCAAGGGGCTTTTGTAGCCCCTTGAAAACCGGGTATTCCTGATACTCTTGTTCTTTTTGCTCAGCCATAACTTATTTGTTGGTGACACCAAAGAACAGAGGGAGTGCCTGAGCTGCTGCGACGAGGAAGATACATGCACCGACGGTCATCATAATCTTCTTCTTCACGTCCTGTTCCTCGTTGTGTGGGCTAAGCACCCAGCGCCATACCCACCTTGCGG
>JBJEAY010000179.1:0-2880 GCA_051869575.1 Prevotella sp.
CTTGGCAGACTCTGCATTTACAAATACAATTAGTAAGTTGAAAATTCAGAAAGCTAAAGAACCTAATGAGTATGCTTGGTCATACTATATTGGAGTAGTTTTTGAAAGGGCAAAAAAATATAAAGATGCAATATCTTCATATATTGATGCTTTTGATATAAGTAATAATCCTGTTGTTGCGTATAGTATCGCAAATTGTTATTGTGATTTGGGCAATTACGAGCAAGCACTATCTTATTGCAATCAAGCAATAAGACTTGATTCTACGGATACAGATTATGTATTCTTGAAAGCAAATATTGAGAACGACGCTGGATTGTCGAAAGAATCGATATCGACGTTGGATATTTATCTGTCAAAGAATCCTGAATATGCTTATGGTTATTATAGACGAGGTTGGTTCAAAGATCATTCAGGTGATATAGATGGAGCTAAAGATGATTATAATATGTGTATCACTTTGATGCCGGAATATGCTTATTGTTATCTTAATCGAGGTGTTTTATATCGATTAAAAGGTGATATAGAGGCTGCGAACAATGATTTTCGTCAGGTGATAAAACTTGATACCATCAGTGGAAAAATCGAATGTGCTCAATATGCGTATTATTATCTTGGAAACAAAGATAAGGCTACTGAGATTGTTGATGAAATGTTAAAGAAGAATGATAAAGGTGATTTTTACGATGCTGCTTGTCTTTATTCCTTAATGGGAGAGAAGGAGAAGGCCATAGGTTATCTTCGTAAATCTTTGGAACTTGGATTCAGACGTTTTTCTCATATTGCTCGAGACCGAGACCTTGATAATATCCGAAATGAAAAGGACTTTATTGATTTAATTCAAGAATATATGGAGATACATAATCAGGAAACGAAGGCAGATAGCAAAGATGACACTAAATATGAAGAAAGAACGGAAGAAATACCTTTTACAAAAGAAGGGGACATGTGCAAAGTGAAATGTACGATAAATGGACTTCCACTTCATTTCATCTTCGATACAGGAGCTTCTGACGTAAGCCTCTCTTCAGTTGAAGCAACCTTTATGATGAAGAATGGTTATCTGTCAGCCTCTGATGTTATAGGCAAGCAACAGTTCCTTAATGCCAATGGCGAGGTTTCTGAAGGTACTGTCATAAATCTCCGTGAAGTAAAATTCGGGTCTCTTCATCTTGACAATGTTAGGGCATCTGTCGTGCGTAACCAGTCCGCTCCTCTACTTTTGGGTCAAAGTGTTCTGAATAGACTTGGAAGAATTGAGATTGATAATACGAAAAGGAATTTGAAAATCACATATAATATAAAGAAATAAAACATTATGGAAAATAAACAACATTACATTGGCTTGACCGATGCCCAAGTGCTCGAAAGCCGTAGAAAGTATGGTGCCAACATTTTGACACCGCCCGAGAAGGAGACTCTTTGGGATAATCTCAAGGAGGCTTGTACTCATTGGATTGCCATCTCAATGTTCGTGATGGTGGTGCTGTCAGTTATTGCTGCAGGAGTGTTAAGTGGCAGTATGGGAGGCATAATTTGGTCTATGCCTGCAATTATTACTCTTGCCACTTTATTGATTCTGATAGTGGGATTCTTTGGCGGTTTTGGTGATCCACTATTCAAAATCCTTATTATGGCTTTTGTCCTGTCTATGGGCATATCCATTTATGAATATGCATGGGTTGGCATTGGATTTAAGACATTCTTTGAGCCTATCGGAATCATTGTGGCTTTGATTTTGGCTACAAGTATTGCGTTCTTCCTTGAAAGGAAAAACGAGAAGACATTCCAAAGTCTTAATGAAGTGAATGACGATACACTTGTAAAGGTGATACGTAATGGTAACGTATGTCAAGTGCCTCGCAAGGATGTCGTTGTTGGAGATATAGTGCTTGTTGAGGCTGGCGAGGAGATTCCTGCTGACTGTGAATTGCTTGAATCGCTTAATCTTAATGTTAACGAATCATCGCTTACTGGTGAGTTGCAGGTATATAAATCCACTAATCCCGAAGATTTTGATGAAGAAGCAACTTATCCCACTAATCAGATTATGAAGGGTACGATTGTTCTTGAGGGATATTGTACTGCTGAGGTGAAGAAGGTTGGTGATTCTACTGAATGTGGTAAGGTGTTCGAAGCTGCACAGGTGGAAGAGGGTGGCTCAACTCCATTGAGCGAGGAACTGGATGGCTTGGCAGACTTGATAACCAAATTAAGTTATGTTTTTGCTGCACTTATTGTTGTTGGACGTATCGGTCTCTATTTCTATATGGGCGATGCCAATTTCTCATCTGGCGATGGTTGGATAAGCTTCATAACATACGTTCTGAATACAATAATGATTGCGGTAACACTTATCGTTGTGGCTGTGCCTGAAGGTTTACCGATGTCAGTCACATTGAGTTTGGCATTCAGTATGCGCAAACTGATGAAGGAGAATACTTTGCCTCGCACAATGCACTCTTGCGAAACAATGGGTGCTACATCCGTGATTTGTACCGATAAGACAGGAACATTGACGCAGAACAAGATGCAGGTAGCTGAGTGTGATCTTAATGATGTATCAGATGAACTGGTAGCAGAGATGGTTGCACTCAATACTACCGCTAACCTTGACTTTACCGACAGGAAGAATATTAAGACCGTAGGTAATCCAACGGAATGCGCTCTTCTATTATGGTTGAATGGCAAGGGCATCAATTATGCTTCTATCCGTGAACGCATTAAGGTTATAGACCGTCTGCCGTTCTCAACCGAAAATAAGTATATGGCTACAGTAGTCAATTCTTCGGTATTGAAAAAGAAGGTCGTGTATGTAAAAGGTGCTCCCGAGATACTGTTGTCATTATCTAATGTGAACGATGACTTGAAGAAAAAGTA
>JBJEAY010000180.1:0-2878 GCA_051869575.1 Prevotella sp.
TCAGTAATTATACATAAATAATTTAGGGCATCTCCGCCAAGGAGATGCCCTACTCATCAATACATTGTTTGATAATAGCTCTGTCATACGATGTCGAGCAAGGCTCTGATGTCATTGATGACGTAGTCAGCTCCGGCCGTGGCACTGTTATTATCGCCGCATTTCACTGCACATGTTTTGATACCGGCCTTCTTGCCTAATTCAATATGCTCAGTATTATCACCGACTATCAGTACTTGTGATGGGTCACTATCGGTATGCTCGAGAACCATCTGTACCATATTATTGTCTTTGCCTGTAGCTTTCGCATTATCAGCTGATACTATCACAGAGAAATAGTTGGAGAGATTAAGTTCGTCGAGGGTATTCTCCAACAACTCTTGCTCCTGCTTACTCGTCAAGACAAGTGTAACGCCCATGGCATACATTTCCTTAAGAGTGTCCTTCACAGTCTTAATTGCAGTGCAGGCCTTATTGAGTGTTCCATCAAAATCTAGAATGACAGTTTTCATATTATCGATATTTATATTGTTAGACATGTTATTTTTCTCATCATTTTAGCTTTGGCTTGGAATGGATGGCAATTCGTCTTTTATTTTGTTTCAAAAGAACCTCGCTTCTCAGCGAAGTTCTTTTAAACTTTAAAAACTAAATTAATCAACCATAAACCTTAACCATTAATATTCAAATTAATACTCTTATAACGTATAGACTTTCTTTCTTATTTGCGATGCAAAGATAATCAATCAATTTCTAACTGAGGTTTATTCTAAGTTATTTGAGGTGGAATTTCCGATAGAATCACGCATTTTCAACCAAAAATCACGCAAATTAAACAAAAATTGCCCTTTTTGCCGATTTTTTTAGTGCAAAAATGATGATTTTTGAATTTTTTGTTGTATCTTCGCACCCAAATAATAAATCATCGTGGAGCTCATTAATATCATAGAAATCCTGGTTTTTGCCCTTATCATAGCAATACTTATTGTTATGAGGCTCAATCAGCGCAATGCGAAATTGAAGCAAAAGGCCCAGATGAATATGTTGTTCACCAGTTTGACCCACGAATTACTCACTCCCTTGACGGTTCTCTCCGCTTCGATTGAGAATCTGCGCGACGCAGAACCGAAATATAAAAGTCAATATGCCTTGATGGAAATAAACATCCAAAGGTCGGTTAGGCTTCTTCAACAGATACTCGAAACGACCAAGGCTAAGGATGGCAGATTAAGACTTCTTGTGTCTCATGGTGACGTGATGGAGTATATTCGTAATACTGCCCGCACCATCATTCCGCTTATGGCAAAGAAGAATCTTGCATTTAGTATTAAATGTTATCCAGAAAGTATGATGGGATGGATAGATACCGACAAATTGGACAAGATAATCTTTAATCTCTTGTCGAATGCAGCCAAATATACTACCGGTGAGGATGGAAGGGTGGAGCTGAGTGTAAGGACTAATGATAGATATGACAGGGTGATAATATGTGTGAAGGATAACGGTTGTGGTATTCCCGAATCACGCAGAAAACACTTGTTTGAACTGTTCTATGACGGTGAGTACAGGCGTTTTCAGACAATGGGTACAGGAATCGGCCTCTCGCTCACGCGCGACCTTGTTTATCTAAATAATGGTGAGATTTCCTACGAGACCGAGGAAGGAAAGGGTACAATATTCACCATAATTCTACCAATAAACAAAGAATCATTTGATGTCTCGCAAATTGACGAGAAGAATAAGGTGGATATCAACCGACCTGCATCATTTGTACTTGATGTGGATGCAGATGCCCCGATTTTCCAAAAGGATTTTTCGCTAAACGATAAGGGTAGAGAAAATGAAGAACCCGAATTGACTGAAGCGGAGGATTCGTCAGATGATGATGCATATCGCATACTTATTGTAGAGGATAACGTGGAGTTGTTGCTGATGATGAGACATTTGTTGTCGAGGAAATATAATGTAGCTACTGCACGCAATGGCAAAGAAGCTATTGATGTAATACATAAGACGGAACTCGATCTTATCATTTCGGATGTTATGATGCCAGTGATGGATGGATATCAATTGGTAAAGTATGTAAAGAACAGTAGCGACTACAGACATTTACCAATCATCTTACTCACAGCCAAGACTCAGGAATCTGAGCGGGAGGAAGGACTGGCTATTGGTGCTGATTCATACATGACAAAGCCTTTCAAACTGAAGGATCTTCAACTGCGTATCAATAACTTGATTGAAAACAGACAACGCATCACTCATGAGTTTAAGCAACTGACAATCGAAGATGTGCGCACCAAGACCTCTTCCATGCCTTCGCCCGATAAGGAGTTCCTCGACAAGGCGATTGCATATGTTCAAAAACATATTGATGATTCCGATTATGACCGCGAGGCTTTTGCTTCAGACATGGGTATGAGTGCGTCGTCACTTTACAACAAACTGCGTGCCGTCACGGGTATGAATGCCACCAGTTTTATACGTGACATGAGAATGAAGGAGGCTTGTCGTCTGGCCAAGTCCACCCCTGGCATTCGAGTAAGCGACTTGGCTTACAGCGTGGGATTCAAGGACCCTAAGTATTTTGCCACCATCTTCAAGAAGGAGTTTGGCATGCAGCCTTCTGAATACATCGAGAACCAAGCAAACCAGTGAAAGTCAGAGTGCCGTTGAGCATCAGCAGTTCATATCCGAACTTATACCCCCATACCGCTTGTGTGAGGCTGTCGATGGCATAGCAGATAATTGGCGAGGCAATGGCTATATATGGCACAGCCTTGTCCATAGGACGCAGTCGGGGGCATATTATAGCAAAGGCGAAAAGTCCTAACAACGGTCCGTAGGTATATGAGCATATTATGTAGATGGCATCGAT
>JBJEAY010000181.1:0-2877 GCA_051869575.1 Prevotella sp.
CATTTCCTTGGCTGCTGTAGCCCGAAAATGGTCGATAACTTTTTCAAATCGTATCATATTATCTTGCGTCATATTCGTAAATTTATAGTGTTATCGTTCAAACAACTGCAAAATTACGGTTTTTATCTGAGAATAACGAATGAATGCTTAAAAAATATCATATTTCGGTATTGTTTTCTATCATCACATCAAACTTGATATCCTTATTCCTATACAGATATATCTTCGCATCGTGAGTGATGGTCGCCACCTCAAAGCGTTCGCCGTTGGGTTGGCGGGCAATGTTCCACTCGTTGATGAAGCCGCCGTCGGGATAGATGGAGAGTTGTTTGTCGCCACAGGAGATGGACAGGACGCGCCAATGGGTGAGGGTGCGCTTGGGGAGAGAGACTATGGGGATAAGACTACCACAGATATTATTGTCATGTTCCAGGTCGTCAATCCAGGCATTGGTGAGACGAGTAAGCCAGTCATCTCGAAGCTCGGCTGATGGAAGATTCGTGCAGATTTTATTGGCATTGCCCTTGTCGTCGCGATATGCCTCCAACTTAAATTCCATGTCGAAGTCTTTGCCGATTTGTTTGATTATATGTTCGGCAGTCTGAAGCGTGATAATCATGCCCATGATGCTCTTCAGATGCTCATCCTGATAGCAGACCTTCACCTTGCTGCCGTTCTTCTTGGCGTACGCAATGAACTGGTCGATGACACCATTGGATTCCTTCTGTAGGATTTCACCCAGTTGTCGGGTGTTTATGGTCTTATACTTATCCGACAGTTTAAGAAGCATAGCAGAAGGCTTATATGACAAGTCGATGACTGTAGCTGCCGATAAAGGATTATCAGTGCGCACGAAGAACATCGTGTCGTTACCCCATTGCACATTCAGCTGTGCATGCTCCTTGCTGTTCATGAAATACAGGCAACCATCGATATAGGCGATAGGATATAGACCATGTGCAGCCCATGGATTCTTCATCGTCTTGACATCGCCTCCCTTTGCCCATGCCTTCATCTCACGGCATATAGCCTTGACAGGCTCAACCATTTCACTTTTCTCCGACTCCATAATACAGAATGAAGTTGTCTGACTCTTCATGACAAAGCGGTTCATAAACTGAGGTTGCCAACCGTTGTCGTTATCCTCATAGTCCCAGACCTTATAGTCATTGTCGGCAAACAACACCAGTTCGTTATGTGAAGAGGCAAATGCCTTCTGCAGGTCATAGAGCGTTGTCTGCGATGGCGAAGCTTCAGGGAAGGCATCATTGATGTTCTGGGGCACGGTGTCGCCCACTTCCTCTTCCTCCGCTATCCATTCAAGGGCAGCATCAATATCGACATACTTGGCAAAGCGGAGCGTGAACTTGTCAAGAAGCATATCCTTCGATTTTCTTACACGGGCTTCCAGCAGCAGTTTCTTTGATGCCTTTATCACTTCCTTCATCACCATCATGTTGGCCATCTGGTTGGCATAGCCTGCACCACCAGGATTGCAGTCGAAGATACAGATATGACCGTTGGGCATAAGAGCGAAATCCACGGCACCACGTTCCTTTCCCAATATGTCAACCAACGTCTGCGTGAAGGCGATGCCAAGGGTGAAGAGCAGGTTCTCCTCTTCGTCACGATTCGACATCCACTTTTTCTTGCCTTTATGACGGATGCGTATCTCGCAAAAGTCGGTCTGTATCAGGTCGCCGATTATGACATTACGCTTCACCTTGTCCTTATCGTTAGAGCAGGAGCAAGGCTTTCGCATTTCCTTGCCCGAGATGGCAAAGTGATAGTTTGGCTTTTCAGGCTGTCCCTCCTTGCGCTTAGGAGTCATGGGATTGAAGTCGAATGGGAATTTCAGTGGCTCGTCCTTGTCAGCCACGTCGTCCTCAAGCACCGTTCGCCCACATCTTGGGCAGAAGCAATAGCCATAGCCCTTTCCTTCATTGTAATATAGTATCTTGGCATTGCCCGTTTCATTGTTCGGACGCATGGAGAAAAGGTGTGGCTCAGTCACATAGTTTGGCCAGTCATCGGCATCTATCAGCTGGGCACTCACCCGGGTATATACGTTCGAATCCATTATTCGGGTTTTATCCTCGTTCATGTCGGGCAAGAAGCCCACTGGCTGAATCAGCTCTAAACCATATTCACCGTTTACAGCCCATCTTATCTGGTTGCTCAGGTTGGCATCGTCAATGACCGTCTTGTCGCTGTTGCGATAGATTGTCTTGTATGCCTTGTGGTTATTGTCATACATATTGGTGATTTCCACTCCTCTCACGGTATATACCACACCATCCACGGCGACATTGTTGCCTGGCGCATACTGTGCAATGGCATCGCGAAGTGAGTATGAGGGATTGGAAGAAGTCATCGGCGTGAAGAAATCCCTCTTCCCATTGCTGTTCAGGTCGAGTGTCAGCACATTCACCGGCATATTGGCATTAGGCGTGAAACGGCTGGTCGCCCAGAAGTGGAGCAAACGCTTATATAGCACCTCTATATACTGCATCTTCAATTTGATGCGGAATTTGTCGCTGATAGGGCCACTACCTGAGAATGCCGTCTTATAGTCAACGAGTTTCGTGTATAGTTCTGCATAGCAACGGTCGTTCACCTCCTGTGCATTCTTCACCACCTGCGTCAGCCTACCGTCATAGAAGGTGTCCTTCAGCAGTTTTGTAAGGTCTTCGCGCACATCTGCCTCCAATGGTTGCGAACAAAGTATGTTGAACTTCTCATACATCGTTCCCTTGGGATCGCCCAACAGGTCGTCTGGATCAGCTTCGCTCGACCCGTTAAGAATCACTATCTTGCCATTGCTCACCCTCACCTCGAAAGGAGTATAGAAGTCAGCCACCTTTTGCGTAAGTCTTC
>JBJEAY010000182.1:0-2875 GCA_051869575.1 Prevotella sp.
GCAAGCTTGGCAAGTTCTGCTCTCGATTTGCATTTGCTTTGCATCGTCATTATGGACAAGTGCGAGGGCGGACTGCGAAGTGGATGCTGGCATTTACGAAGTTGGCTTGCATGGAAAGCGGAGAGGTGCTACCTTTGTAGCGTCGATGTCGGCAGGGCGGATCCTGAAAAGCCCAATAGTAAAGAGAGTAAGGAAAGGAAAGAAAAGAATTAAGGTTCTATGAATAGAGAAGATTGTGGGGGACTTATGTCATTCAGAGTTGAATTTGGTCGTATAGTGGCAAGATTTGGCAGGTATCATTGATTTCTATTAAATTTGCGTCCAAAAATGCGGAAGAAAGCCTGTTTCAACGTTAAACTGTCATAAATATGAATAAATTTCCGAGCATTTTGATGCTTATATGAGAGAAAATTCGTATCTTTGCAGCGCATCTTGGTATATTCACTCAACAATGAGTGATGCGCCACATTAAGAATTATGGAAATGAAGACAATGAAACATACAACAAAGACCAACCATAAACCCCTGAGTCTTAATGATTTAGGGGGGGGGGTATCGGCTTTGCCGTAACGTCTTCATCCACATATAGATACAGAGCCTTCCGCAGGTGTCAGTCAAGGGCACAGGCGGAAGGCTCTGTGCGTTTGTATATACCCTTAACCGCAAAATGAGAATAACAGATATATTGAATTACAAATTAAAAAAATGAATATTATGGAAGAAAACAAAAAGAAACATTATGTAACGCCTTCAATGAAGGTGTACGAGATTGAGCCAACGCAATTATTGACAGGGAGCACTGAGAACGTCCCAACTAATACATCCGTGAATGAATGGAATGACGGTGGCAGTTTGGGCTCATACGATTTGTGATTAATATACCAACAAAACATAAAAATTAAAATGAGAAAGATTCAAATTTTAGCGATGGCAGCATTCGCGACATTGATTGCGAGCTGCTCTAACGATGATGAGATGACGCAAACACCTGAAAAGGATACGTCTATCAGAGTAACGGCAAGCGTTCAGTCTGCTGCTACCCGTGCCGGCTACAGTAGCGACAACCTGCCGCAGACCTTCTACCTGACTATCACGGGGAATGGTGATACGGATTACACCAACGTCTCCATGACGAAGGGTGAGAACAACCTCTATGCGCCTACGAACGGCAACAAACTGCTGTGGGCTACTACCAACTATGATGGAGTGAATATCTCGGCTTATACCACCGACATCACCCAAGGCTTCGCTGTCCAGACCAACCAAAGCTCGGAGGCCAGCCTGGAAGCCAGCGACCTGCTGGGTGCGACCAAAAACGGAACCAGCAGCAATGGGGCAACCATCGACGGCAATGGTGGGATAAACATCGCCTTCAACCATCTGCTCGTCAAGCTGAACATCAACTTCAGCTACAACAAGGAATACGAAGCGTTGACCATGGACAAGATTTCCGCCATCAGCCTCAATGGTGTGCATACACAAGGTACATACAGCGAAGGTGTCCTCACCACTGCGGCGGCTACGGGCGACATCGAACCCTTTACTGCAATTGATGCCACCGCCAATACGATGAAGGCAGAGAGCATCTTCTTCCCAACGCTGGACGGAGACAGCAACCCCACGCTGACCTTCACGCTGACGGAATCGGAGAACGTGACGAAAAATTACTCTACCACCGTCACATTGCCTGCCGCAGGACTTCAGGCCGGCTACGCATACAGCCTGAATGTAAAGATTGGAGCAACCGAGGTGGAACTGTCGTCCATCCAGACCATCGGACTTACGGGATGGGGAACTCCGGATGGTGACTATGACCAGAATATTAAACAGTAACCTATTTCAGACAAAAGCAAGATGAAGACAAGATATACAATTTTATCGGTTGCGGCAGCCGCATTGGTTCTGACCGCATGCAGCAATGAGGATGAACTCAGTTTGCAACAGGGCGATGAGGTGGTAAGGATAGCCTCGGCATCCGTGGTCAACTCTGCCCAGACGCGCGTGAACAGCGACGGCGCCGGCGATACGTTTGAGAGCGGAGACAGCTTCTGCCTTATCAATAAAAGTCGCCCCAGCCAAAATAAAGGTACCTATGCCACCGCAGATGGCACTAACTGGACACAAAGCGAAGGATTGGTGCTGTGGGCAAGCGGCACAAACGAGTTTTCTGCCTATATGCCTGCAACGGCTGCCATTGAGCCGTTCTTAATTCCCGAAGACCAGAGCACGATAGAGAAGCTCAAGTCAGCTGACTATATGACCGCAACAGCCTCTGTGGAGAAAGGTGGAGACGTCAATCTGCAATTTGCCCACCAGTTGACGAAAGTGACATTGAACATCAGCTATACGAGTCAATATACAGGCAATGAAGTGGTAAGCGCACTGAAAATAGTTAAAATTCCCAATAGTACACCAAACAGTAATCTCATCAAGCAAGCAGGCGAAGGTTATGTCCCATACCCCTTTGTTGCTAACAAGACTTTGAGTGAAGTAGCCCAACAGAGCTACACGGCCATAGTGATTCCCGGTAGTTATTATGATACGGGGACATACTCGTATTTTTTGACAATGACAATCGGTGGTACTGAAGTGAAATTGAAGGCAAACAATTTTCTTCAAACTAACTTGGCTCTTCAAGCCGGCAAGGCCTATACGTTCAACGTGCAGGTGGGAGAAAACCAGGCAAATGTTTCCCAGTTAAGTGTAAAAGCATGGTCGGGGACCGACCCGCTTGATGAGGTGGAGCCTGAAAATCCCTATACAACAGTGACGCTCGTTCCCCGAGCAGACAGCGAGAACGGGCGCTATTTTACTGCTTGGAACACCAACGACGAGGTCTTCACTACGGCTTTGACAGCCGATTACGTAAAAGTAA
>JBJEAY010000183.1:0-2872 GCA_051869575.1 Prevotella sp.
TGCACTTTTTTGAGGGAAGTTAATTGATTCCCATTTATTTTATATAAATTTGCAGCGAAAAAGCAAAACAGAATCAAAAAAATAATAATTATTTAATACACTAACTAAAAGAAATGCAAATTATGAAGCAGCAAGTGAAAAGAGCCTCAGTGGCTTTGCTAATGTCGCTTGTTTGTTTCTTTGCTTTTGCGCAGAAGACCGTTCGCATTAATGTGAAGGACTCAAGCGGAGAACCCGTTATCGGTGCCTCTGTATTGGAGAAGGGAACTCGCAATGGTGGAGTGACAGACTTCGACGGTAATCTAACAATCAAGTTGTCGGGTGACAACCCTGTACAGATTTCATACATCGGTATGAAGACACAGACTATCAAAGTCGGCAACAAGACATCTATTGACGTAGTGCTCGAAGACGATGCCACTACATTGAACGACGTGGTGGTAATCGGTTATGGTACTGTTCGCAAGAAGGACCTTACCGGTTCGGTAGCTACGGTTAACAACAAGGCTCTCGCCGAGGTGCCTGTGGCTTCAGCCTCAGAGGCATTGACTGGTAAGATGGCCGGTGTGCAGGTGACAACCACTGAGGGTTCTCCTGATGCAGAAGTGAAGATTCGCGTGCGTGGTGGTGGTTCAATCACCCAGAGCAACGATCCTCTTTACATCGTTGACGGATTCCCCGTAGAGTCAATCAGCGACATTCCCGCAACCGACATTGAGGACATCACAGTACTTAAGGATGCTTCTTCAACAGCCATCTACGGTTCGCGTGGTGCTAATGGTGTTATCCTCGTTACCACCAAGAGCGGTAAGAGCGGTAAGGTGAACGTTAGCTACAATGCTTACTACAGCTGGAAGAAGATTGCCAAGACATTCGACGTGCTCAGTCCCTACGACTATGCCAAGTGGCAGTATGAGTTGGCTTTGCTCAAGAACGAGAACGATCTCAGCTCCTATACTCAGTATTTCGGAGAGTATCAGGATATGGATCTCTACCAGAATGTTCAGGGCAACGACTGGCAGGACACCATGTACGGACGTACAGGTAACACCTTCAACCACAACATCAACATCACCGGTGGTACCGACCAGATTAAGTATGCCTTCAGCTATGCTCACATGAACGACAAGGCCATCTTGGTAGGTTCAAGCTACAAGCGTGATAACTTCAGCCTCAAGTTGAACACCAAGCCCACCAAGCGCACTACCTTGGATTTCCAGGCACGTTATTCTGATACAGACGTGTATGGTGGTGGTGCACAGGATGCCGCCGGTGCATACGATACCGACCGCCGTCTTAAGTATTCGGTTATCTACACTCCGATTCCTCTCGCCAACCTCGACGCATCTGCCGGTGCTGCCGATGATGATCTCGGTAACCTCTACAATCCGGTTGAGGCTCAGCGCGACAACGATATGCGACGTGAGAAGAAGACCTTGAATATGGCAGCCTCTTTCGGATGGGAAGTTATCGACAACCTCCGTTTGAAGACAGAGTTCGGTTATGACGACTACAACCAGTATGACAAGAAGTTCTTCGGTCTTACTACATATTATGTAAAGAACGTACCAGCTTCTGACAACCAGAATATGCCGGCTATCCGTCTTATTGACACCAACCGTCATCGTTTCCGCAATACAAATACAATCAACTACGATTTCAAGAAGCTGATTAAGAACGAGGAACACAGCCTGAATGTTCTCGTTGGTCATGAGTATGTTATTACCAAGAAGAGAACAAACACCAATGAGGCTCATGGTTTCCCGAAAGACTTCGATGCAGCCACTGCATGGAAACTGACCTCACAGGGTACTCCCTATCAGATTGACGATGTATATAGCGCAGATGACAAACTGTTGTCATTCTTCGGACGTGCCAACTATAACTATAAGGACAAGTATCTGTTGAGCGCAACATTCCGTGCCGACGCATCTTCAAAGTTTGCTTCCAACAACCGTTGGGGCTACTTCCCCTCAGCAGCCATCGCATGGCGTATCTCTTCTGAGCCGTTCATGAAGGGTGCAAGCAAGTGGCTTGACGACTTGAAGCTCCGCTTCTCTTACGGTACAGCCGGTAACAACAACATCCCTGTAGGACAGCTCTCTCAGACATACGAGTTGAAGACATCTTCATGGGTAAACGGATATACCAGTTTCTGGGCTCCTTCTAAGACAATGGCTAACCCCGACCTGAAGTGGGAGACAACCATCACTCGTAACGTTGGTCTCGACTTCACCCTCTTCGGTGGTAAGTTGAGCGGAACTGTTGAGGCTTACCTCAACACAACCAAGGATCTTCTTATTGCCTTCCCTGTAGGTGGTACAGGATACGACTCACAGTATCGCAACATGGGTGAGACAGAGAACAAGGGTCTTGAGATCACAGCCACATGGCATGCCATCAACAAGAAGAACTATGGTCTTGACATCAATGCCAACATCGGTTTCAACAAGAACAAAATCAAGGATCTTGGTGCAATGGAAGACTTCGGTTGGAACAGCCGCTGGGCTTCTACCGAAATCGGTCAGGACTATTGGCTCGCCGTTGGTCAGCCTGTAGGTCAGATTCGTGGCTACCAGAATGCCGGACGCTATGAGGTGAGCGACTTCGAGGGCTATGACAGCAAGACTGGCAAGTGGATTCTGAAGGAAGGTGTGCCCGATGCTACTCCGGTTATCGGAACAGTGCGTCCTGGTTCACTCAAGCTCGTTGACCAGCCGACAGAAGAAGGCGGCAAGGGTAACGGTACTATTGGCGAGGAGGATAACGTCATCATTGGCGATGTCAATCCCGACTTCACTGGTGGTTTCGGTATTAACGCCCGCGCCTATGGCTTCGACCTTTCAGCTCAGTTCAATTTCTCAGTTGGCAA
>JBJEAY010000184.1:0-2870 GCA_051869575.1 Prevotella sp.
ATCCCTAATTCCTAATTCCTCATTCCTAATTCCTCATTAAATATTCTGTCAAACACCTCTCTCAGCCTCTGTGGGTTAGCAATAATCTCCCTCACGAGGTTGAGTTTTTTTTCGTTGTCAGAACCTTGCACCCACAACTTGATATATCCGTTGACTGAATATTTGTTCTCCATGTGCTCTTGGAATCTCTGCCATTGCTCCTCCTTGGAATACTGCGGATAATTGCTAAGTCCGAATTGTACGGCACGGCGGAACACTGTGTCAGGGTCCATGTCGCGGTCAGCCTCTGCCACAATCTTCCCGTAGATGCTTCGTGGAGCACGAGATGCCGAGGCACGATGATCTTCCACCGCCTCCTTCATAATCTTTAGCTGGTCGGGTGAGAACCATTTCTTCAGTCGGGCGTCGGTATAGAGTATCCGTCCGCCCTCAATATGATGTACGGCACGCGGCCCAGCCATACCAAGGTCATGGTAGGCAGCAATAACATATACCATATTTAGGTCGGCACCCACCTTCACTGCCAAATCCATTGCACGACGAATCACTTTTATGGCATGTTCCGTATTGTGTGCCTTGTCGAATGAGGCGTATCTTGGCAGAATCTTGCTTTCAACAAATTCCACCAGATCGAGACTTGCTGTCCTGTTCATGTTGTGTTATGTATTTATTAATACAATCAGTTTCTTCTATCTGAAATACAGGTAGTATGCAGCCACCAATATGATAACAAGAATGATGGTGACAACAGTTTTCACCATGCAACTTGCCACTTTTTTCATCACCAAGAAGGCAATGATAAGCAATATCAGACCTGCAACGTAATAACCAAAGTTTGTCATAATCGTTATTTGAATAAATGTTTGAACCCAGCTGGTATTAATGTCTCAAATTCCATTCGCTCATGTGTCATGGGATGTGTGAAACAAAGTACGTAGGCATGTAGGCACAGGCGATGAAGAGGGTCGTCGCCATTACCGTATTTGACATCACCGCACACGGGATGCCCCATGTCGGCAGAGTGTACTCTTATCTGATTTTTCCTGCCGGTCTCAAGACGGTATTCCACAAGTGAATGTTCTGTGGTGCGGTCGAGCACATGGAAATGCGTCACTGCATATTTGCCACCATTATCCACTGGCGATGAATAAGTGATATACGCCTTGTTGTCCTTGAGCCAGTTGGCTATTGTTCCGCCTTCTTCTTCCACCTCACCACTTACTACTGCCACATATCTGCGGTCATATACGATGTCGTGCCAGTTGTGCTCCAGTATCTGCTCGGTCTCCATGTCCTTGGCATATATCATCAGTCCACTGGTGTCACGGTCGAGACGATGAACGACATGGGCACGACAGTTCTGACGGCTCTTATGGAAATAGTCGTCGAGCACAGCCTTTACGTTGAGCGACGAATGTCCGGCAGCCATTGACAGTATGCCGATATTTTTCTCCACCACGATAATCCATCGGTCCTCATACACTATCTTCACATAGCGGTTCTTGAACGCCTGTTGGTTTTGCTTGCTCTTGCTTACCGCCACTTTCATTCCCGGTCGTAAGGGGAAATCAAACTGTGTGACACATTTGCCGTTCACCTTTATTCCACGGCCTTGCAATGTGGCCTTCACCTTTGAGCGGCTCTCCTTCACGTTGTCAAGCAACCATTCCAAGAGTGGCTTCTCCTCGTTTACGGTCAGGTGCATCCATTCGCCCTGTCCGTTGTTATATCCATGTCTGTATCCCATTGTTTCAAATAATAATAATCTGTAAAGTCGTTATGAGAGCAATATGCCGATCGTCACCATAATCCCATAAATGAAAATATTGCGTGCAGTCTCTCCAAGACACAGGTTGAGAGCCTTGCCTCTGTTAATGCGCTTGATGCGTAGGTATGTGTAATGATGGAATACGAGATATACTACCGGCATCAACGAGGCAAGGAAATAGCCGTGAGTGAAATATGCCAGTCCCATAACGCATGCTCCCCAACCAAGTGCGAGATAAAGTTGCAGCGAGGCCTTTTCGCCTATTTTCACTACAAGAGTGGTCTTTCCGACAGTCTTGTCGGTGTCGCGATCGCGGAAATTGTTCACTATCAGCAGTGTATCCACTACCATTCCGCATGCCAACGACATTAGGAAGATGAATGACGAACAAGTGTGCAATTGTATATAATAAGGTACGCACACGGGAATGATGCCAAAGAACACTATCACAAGCAAATCTCCCATACCGACATAAGAAAGATGAGTGGTGTAGAGGAAGCAGAACACAACGCACAGAATGCCGATGAGCACCATTTCCATACCACCATACATTATGAGCGGCAAACCCATCAGACAGGCCAAGCATGTGGTGATGGCGATGGCATGCTTCATCTTATCGACACTTACCCATCCCTGGGCACAGGCTCGCCGTGGTCCTAATCGTGTGGATGTGTCATCTGTTCCATTGGCATAATCGAAAAAATCATTTATGAAGTTTGCGTCTATCTGCATCACCCATGCAAATAGAATGCATAACACAGCCGCCACCCAAGAGAAAGGCTCACCTTCGTAGAAAGTGGAATCCTTGTAGGCAAGGGCAAGACCAATCATCACGGGCACTGCTGCGCCACTAAGTGTCTTAGGGCGAGAGGCCAATATCCAGGCCTTGATTGAATCTTTCTTGATATCATTTGATTTCATAATCATCGCTATTTATTCAATACAGTTTGCAAAAGTAATCATAATTATGTAGATAACCAAATGTTTTGGCAATTTATTATTAAAAAATTGCTAACTGCACAAATGTCTTTAACTCCTTTAAACTCCTTGAACTCCTTGAACTCCCAAGTTAAATATATCTTAATCGTATCATTAACAGCAC
>JBJEAY010000185.1:0-2869 GCA_051869575.1 Prevotella sp.
ATTTATATAGTATTCTATTGTTAAATCAAGCTTTTCTTCAAAATCTGATGTATTCAGATTGTAAATATTCTCCCTTAGGGCTGTAGTGTCACCTTCCATATACATACTTTGTCCGTATCTATATGGCATAGCTCCAAAGTTCAACTTAAATGACGGGTTGACCTTGTCTCTAATTTTGGAGACTAACTCTTTTAGAGACATCGGATTGTCTGAGCAAATATTATATATTCCACTCTTCCCTTCCGCATAGATTGACATCATAATAGCTTTAGCACATTCTCCAACATATAGATAAGAGAGTTTCTGTTCTCCTGGAGTTAAATCCATGTGGTCTGAGGTTACAATATTCTTAATCAGGCTCGGTATTAGCCACTTCTCTGCCTCGTGAGGTCCAAATAATGGGAATAGCCTAAACCAATACCAGTCGATATTATTTATTTCACAGAAACTCTTCATTATAATCAATGATCCCGCTTTGACTGCAGCATAGGCTGTTTTGGGGTTAACTGGATATGATTCATCTATCTTATTTTCGAAATCACCATATTCAGATTGTGACCCAGCTCCTACAATCTTTTTACAGCCAACCTCCAATGCAAGGTCAAGCAATTCTTGTTGCATAGAAATATTGCTCACCTGTTTATCCCACATAACCCTTTCAGCTGCAGCTACGCCATTCCAAGCTAAATTATATATAATGAATGGTTTGAATTTTCTGAACTCAGCTTTCCAATCATCCGTATTATTTATCCATCTAACCCTACTTACGTAATCGTCAAGAGCCGAAAGGTCTGAAGTTGGTCTCTTTAGACATAGTATATCATGTCCATCATCAACTAATGCCTTCACAAGATAGGAACCAATAAATCCACTGCCTCCCGTTACAAAAACTCTCATATTATTATCCCAAATATTTTTCTATTTCTTCTACACAGAGGCTATAAACATTCTCTGTCTTATATCTCTTATACCAATCAGCTACCAAGGCGGCACATTGATCAATATTCATACGTGGTTCCCATCCAAGTTTGAACTTGGCCTTGCTGATGTCAAGCATCAGGAGGTTTGCCTCATGCACTGCATTGGGGTCGCTCATGTCTTTGAGAGAGCCACTGCCGTAGTTCTCGATAATCTTTGATGCTACTTCCCAAACAGTAGAGATTGACTCAGCCCTTGGACCAAAGTTCCAACCCTCACAATACTTTGTCGGTTCTTCCCACATCTTCTGGGCAAGAAGCATATAGCCGCTCAATGGCTCCAAGACGTGCTGCCATGGGCGCACTGCCTTCTTGTTGCGGATGGCGATAGGCTCTCCAGCCTCTATTGCCTTGATACAGTCGGGGATAATTCTATCTAATGCCCAATCACCACCACCGATTACATTACCGGCTCTCACTGATGCGAGGCTTACATGGTGCTTTTTGCCATAGTCATTGGGATTGAAGAAACTCCTTCGCCAACTGCTGATGGCTATCTCTGCAGCGCCCTTTGAGGATGAATACGGGTCATAGCCGCCCATCGGCTCGTTCTCACGATAGCCCCATATCTGCTCCTTGTTCTCATAGCATTTGTCGGTGGTAATCATCACTCCGACTTTAACGCTATCTGTTGCTCTGATAGCTTCCATAATGTTGATGGTTCCCATCACGTTGGTCTCGTATGTCTCGACTGGTATGTCGTAGCTAAGACGAACAAGTGGTTGGGCTGCAAGATGGAAGACTATCTCGGGCTGATACTCGGCAAAGATTTCCTTCATCTTCTCTCCATCACGAATGTCGGCACGGATGTCAGCCTTTATCTTGTTTCCAATTCCTGAGAGGACAAAGTTGTCTCTCTCTGTGAATGGATCTTTTGCTACTCCCACAACTTCTGCTCCAAGTTCATGAAGCCAGATGCAGAGCCATGAGCCCTTGAAACCGGTATGACCGGTAACAAGTACTCGCTTTCCTTTATAGAAATTATTGAAAATGTCTATCATTGTTTATTTCTTTAATAGTTCTTCTTTGGTACAGCCCTTTCCCATCGCTTCCATGGTGCTTTGTTAGCTTTCAGCAAGGTTTCGAGCATGTCACGTTCACGCACATTATCCATACACTGCCAGAATCCCTCGTGGATATACGACATCAGCTGGCCTACTTCCACTAGTTTCACCAATGGACCTTTCTCAAATACACAGTCGTCTCCATCCAGATAGTTGAATATCTCAGGTTGCAACACCATATATCCCGCATTGATAGGAGCGCCATCTGACAGATTTTTCTCTCTGAACGACTTCACAGCATTGTCTCCTCCAATGTTCAGCACACCCTTGTCCTGTGCTATCTTCACAGCAGTAAGTGTCGCAATCTTGCCATGCGACTGATGGAATTCAATCAGTTTCCTTATATCCACATCGCAGACACCGTCACCGTATGTCAACAGGAAAGGCTCATTACCCACATACTTCTGTATGCGTTTGATGCGACCTCCCGTCATCGTGTCATAACCAGTATCCACCACTGTCACCTTCCACGGCTCACAATGACTTTCGTGAATGGCCATCTCTTCCTTACCGTCTTGAAAGTCAAATGTGACATCACTTTGGTGCAGGAAGTAGTTGGCAAACCACTCCTTGATGTACTCCTGCTTATAACCGGCACAGATGATAAACTCAGTATGTCCGAAATAGGCATACTCCTTCATGATATGCCACAATATGGGCATACCGCCAATCTCAATCATTGGCTTTGGTTTAAACTGAGACTCCTCGGAAATCCTTGTTCCGAAGCCTCCTGCTAAAAGTACGACTTTCATAATTTATAATAAATTATTGTTATTACTTTGCATTCAGAAAAACATAAAATCTTCTGATTAAAATTTTATATAATGT
>JBJEAY010000186.1:0-2868 GCA_051869575.1 Prevotella sp.
TCCCTTAGATTAGAGTTTCTCTTTGCTACGGTAAAGTTCTTCACAGCATAACCAAGAGCCTTCTTTTCACCGATCATGATGCAAAGTTTCTTGGCTCGTGTAATGGCCGTGTAGATGAGATTACGCTGTAACATTATATGATGAGAGCTCATTACAGGTACAACTACAACAGGATATTCCGAGCCCTGGGACTTATGTATGGTAGTGGCGTAAGCCAAGACTATTTCCTCAATCTCACTATTCTTGTATGTTATGCCAGTTTCCCCGAAATACACATGCACGACCTTAGATAAATCATCCACCCATGACACGGTGCCAACGTCACCGTTGAACACGCCCTTGTCATAGTTGTTCTTAATCTGCATGACACGGTCTCCCTTTTTGAACACCGTATTGCCATACTTCAACCCCTTTATTTCAGTATTAAGCCTTCTCTGCAGATTTTCGTTGAGACACTCAGTTCCTATATTACCACGTCTCATAGGAGATAACACCTGAACATCGCCACTCTTATAGCCATAGCTATCAGGTATTCTCTTTTCAACAAGGTCAAGGACAGTATCCATTACCTTGTCAGGGTTACTCTCCTCAAGGAAGAAGAAGTCAGACTCCCTGTTGTTAGAGAGATTGGGGAGTTCCCCTTTATTCACGGCATGGGCACCCATAATGATATTGCTCTGCATCGCCTGGCGGAAGATTCTCTCAAGACGTACTACGGGTACAATACCAGAGTCAATGATATCACGAAGGCAGTTACCCGCCCCGACACTTGGGAGTTGGTCTATATCACCCACGAACACCACCTTAGTGTAGAATGTAACTGCATCGAGCAGATGTCTCATAAGAGATATATCTATCATAGAGCACTCATCCACAATGAGCACATCACAATCAAGGGGATTGTTATAATCCTTGCCCCACCCCGAGCCCGGCATATATTCAAGAAGCCTGTGTATTGTCTGTGCATCACGTCCGGTAGCTTCTGACATACGCTTTGCGGCCCTGCCGGTAGGAGCGGCAAGGTAAACCTTCTTGTTCATTTTTTCAAAGGCATATATTATACCCTTCACGGTTGTAGTCTTGCCAGTACCGGGACCACCTGTGAGAACCATTATATTATTGCTGCAAGCCGTATATATAGCATCTCTCTGAATTTCATCATACTGCATACCCACACTTTTTTCTATTGACTCAATATTTGGAACATGTCCATTGACATCCAGTATAGAAGCAAGAGACTTAATCTTGTCAGCCGACTTCTTCTCGTCATAATATAAAGAGGTGAGATATATGCAATCGTTCTCCTTTATTACAGATTCACTTTCCACCATATCATCAATGGCGTTTTCAGCAGACACCTTGTCAATAGACAGGAGTTGAGAGGCTTCCTCTATAAGCTGGTCGCGATAGGCACAGACATGACCTTCACCAGTCATATAGTCCAGGGTATATATCACGCCAGCCCTGCAACGTCTGATATCATCGAGAGCATATCCCATCTTGCGGGCAATTCCGTCTGCTGTCTTGAAACCCACGCCGGCAAAATCATCCGCAAGGCAATATGGATTTTCGCTAACCTTTGAGATACTCTCATCACCATAACTTCTATATATCTTTACAGCAAGAGTGGTGCTTACCCCATAGCCCTGCAGGAACACCATAATATTTCGGATATTCTGGTTCTCGCGCCAACTCTTCTTGATGGATTCCAAACGCTTCTTTCCGATACCCTTTATTCTTGACAGTCTATCAATATCGTTGTCGAGTATTTCAATGGTTTTCTCTCCAAAATAGTCAACGATGATCTTCGCGTACTTCTTTCCTATGCCTATAACATATTCACTGCAGAGATACTTCATTATACCCTCCTTTGTTGTAGGCATAAGCTGTTCGTAGGACGTGAACTTGAATTCCACACCCCACTTTGGATCCTTGCCCCACTCTCCTGTAAAGGTATAATCACACCCTGTCACAGGAGATGCCATAACACCCTTAAAAGAGTATTCTACGCAACTTCTGCGATCTTCACCCACGAGAATGGTAAATCCGCTCTCTTCGTTTCTGAACTTGATTTTTACAAGTCTGCAAGTAACCTTAGTCTCCATATACAGTGTTTTGTCTTTAATTTGATGCAAAGTTACAAAAAAAAATCGAAATATCCAAATTTTTTTCGAAAAATATTTTGTATTTTCATATTTTTGTATTACCTTTGCACAAAAATATGAAAATATGGAAATATAACCATACGTAAATACGAAATATCAGTAATTCAATATGTAGAACAATTCAAAAGAAATTAAAGATGAAACAGGCAAAAGTTATCGCAGTCGCCAATCATAAGGGCGGCGTAGGAAAGACCACTACAGTGGCAAGTGTTGGTACGATTCTCGCAAGGAATCACAAGGTACTATTGGTGGACCTCGATCCCCAGATGAATCTCACCCTCTCACTCGTAAGGAACACAAATAGGGAATCCATCTATGATTCACTTGTCGGGAAACAGGACGAGCTACCTGTTATGAGTGCAGGAACGATTGATTTAGTGCCATCGTCCCTTGAGTTGTCGAAGGCAGAATTTGAGATGGTATCAATGATGGCCCGTGAGCAACGTCTAACACATCTTCTCGAACCCCTCAGGAAGAAATACGATTACATATTCCTCGACTGTCCGCCATCGTTAGGAATACTTACCTTTAACGCACTGACCGCCGCCGACTCTGTTATTATTCCTCTTGTGCCGGAGTTGCTTCCCCTACAGGGTCTCGGCACCATCGACTCCCTCGTGCGTAAAATGAAGGCAGCCCTCAATTCAAAGCTCACCATTACAGGAATTCTTCTTACCCGAACCGAGCAGACCAAGATACACAA